>JAAZKW010000023.1 GCA_012799635.1 Mollicutes bacterium | reverse complement strand
ATCCACTTTTCTAATGTTTCTACTAATGCTAATTGTTGTTTGAACATTTGTTTTCCAACATTAGGAATATGTTGTCTATGAGATTGTCTTTCATTTAGCAATTCTTTTAATTCTAATATCTTTGATTATTATTATTTTTTACATCATCTTGGTGTTTTTTAATTCCTATTGCTATAATTGTAATTATAGTAATCAACACAATAACTATAATTAATATAATATTTTTCTTTTTCACAAAATTACACCTCAACATTATTATACCACTAAAAAAAGGAATTGTTTCATTCTCTTATAAAATCGCAATATTACTATTTTCCGATGTATAAGATTTTTCTATATTTCCATATCTTTAGATTTTGTTTCTTTAAAATCTTTAAATCCATCTGGATCATATTGTTTTAATAAATCAAAATCAACTTGAACCATGTCATATTTACCCATGTTATATTGATATGTTTCGATTGATTCACTTATTATTCCTTTTTCTTCTAAAAAATTTCTTAAATCTCTTGTCATATCTCCATTAACAAAAATATAATCTTCATCTGGTATCATTAAATCTGTTAAATTTATAGTAAGATCGGCATATGATTCTTCTTCAGTATCTACGCCAACATAAATTCTTTTATTATTTTGATAACTTGCAACTGTTAAATAAAGGTTATCTCCTTTAAAATTTCCAATACTTTCTTTCAATTGAATCACCTCTCATTTTTATCAATTTAATTATAACATATTTTCTAATTATTCCTCTATATGCTCATCAGATTTTTTTGCTATGATACATAAACACATCATAACTATTCCCATTAATCCACCAACGATTAATCCTAATAAAAAAAATAGAAAGTTTGTCATAGACTATCACTCCTCTCTTTTCCATAATCAAACAATTTAGAAAACTCTTCTGATGCTTTTTCCATTTCATCATTTATATTTCTAACAGCATTTCTAATCTTTGTTTTATTCATATAAGTTTTACTTGTTAAAGAATTAGTAACAATATTCTTTTTAGAATAGTTTTTATTCTTTCTATAATTATTTAAAATAATAGCTTGAACAATATCATTTGAATCAATTACTAGTTTCTTGTTCTTCCTATAATGATATCTTGAATGATTAACTATAGCATTTAATATATAATTATCAAGATATTTCTCTTTATTATTTGTATAAGATAAATCTATATCAGATTTCTTTAGTCCATTATTCTTAGCTACTGAAGTTAAATAATTATTCATATTATCAATTCTTTTATTAAAGTCATCTTTTGTGTAAATAAGATTCTTATTCTTCTTGAATAAATCTTCTTTTATATCTCTAGTTAATTGTTTTATTTCATCATCTTTTATTGAATTAAATTTAATTCGTGAATTATAACTAATATCTCTTTCATCTAATAACTTACCTAATCGTAAAATTTTATCTTCAAGAATAACATTTTCTTTATCATAAAGGACAAAATTCCTAGTTTTAGGATCAAAGTACTTTTTAAATTCGTCTATATCTTTATTTATATCCATAGACATAGGTTTAAATTTAGATTGTCTTTGAATAGTTAAAACTGTTTCATTTTTTATATAGTTAATAACTTTCCTAGGAATTTTACCTTTTCTTCTATAACCTAGTGTTTTATTTTGTCTTAATGTATTTGGTTTCTTTTCCATAAAATAAATATGATAATGTGGATTGTTAGTATTCATATGTCTAGACATTCCATAAGTCATATTTTTTATATCTTTAAAACCCATTCTTTTTAATGCTTCAGGTATTATCTTTTTAGATACTTGCTCATCCATATCTTCCCAACTAATATTTTTATCAACTAAATCCTTAGGAATAGATAACATTACTTGCCATAAATTAGAATTATTAAATTGTTTAGATATATACCTTTTTCTTTTTTCTTTTTCTTCAGGAGTAGCATACTTACCATTTTCCATTATTAAATTAATATCTTCATGTTTATTAATCTTACCAGTAAAATAGTCTATCAAGTTTAATGCTCTTTTTGAATCATCTGAAAAATAGTCTATAATACCATCAACATATTTTTGATCCTTATCCTTAAATGTTTTTAATCTATCAGGATTATTTAAAGATAATTTATATTGAGTTCTAATAACTATTTTAGACTTAGTCATTCATATTCCTTTTATGATATTTCTTATTGAACTTATCTAATGAATCACTAGAATTAGTATCAACATATTCTAAATTTAAATCTGCATATGTTTGAATTAACAATTGTTTAATATAAGATATATCTTTTTTTAGATTAATAAAATTATTTGATAATTCTGTTATTCGTTTATCATTGTCATTAATCTTAAAAGACAATTCTAAAAGACTTGCTATTTCATCATTAATAGCAACTTTATGAAGTTTAGATAATTCTAATATCTTTGAATATAATTCATTACTAATTCTTAAATGTACATCTTTTCTCATTTTCTTTTTCCTCCATTAATAAATCTTTTAATTCTTTATATATTTTTAATTTATAAATTGTAGTTTGAGTATCATCTTTGCTGATAAATACTTCTCCTTTAAAATAATCCAGTAAGATTGCATAAGTTTTTTCTGAAACAAAATAATCCATACCATACCTATAATAAAGATTTTCCCAACTCTTAATTCTAGTTTGTGGTAATTTAGGATTCATTAACTTAGTATTAAATCCAGCATATTCAAATAACTCTCTACAAGACTTTTCTGGATATTTCTTTCTTTGCAAAATAGTCCATAATTTAAAAAGAGGATCATAATGTATGAACCTCTTTCTTCTAACTTCTAAAACAAATGGACTTTTCTCTAAACTTTCAACTTCTAAATCCGAATAGATTTTAGATTTCATATTTAGACCTCCATTCTATAACCTTTGAACATTTTAATAAAGTTAGTTAAAACTCTACTTAAATCTTCTCCATAAATTACTTCATCTGATATTTCTTGAACCTCATCAATTTCTAAATTTTCTCCCAACACTTGGGATGCATTATAAATAGCTTTATCCAATCTATCAAATATACCATCATAATAAAAATACATATTGATATCATCTTTATCAAAATCAACTTCTGCTATATTTGGATTACAAGATATACTATTAAATATATCTTCCTTATGCTCTGTTAAATACTTTTTAGAATCATCATCAAACTCTTTCATATAATCTTCAAAACTCTCAATATAGTTTCCAGTTGATGTTTGTTCCATTCCATGATGAACAATATCATTTGCTATTAAATCACTAATTGTCGCTTTCATTTATATTCTCTTCCTCCTTAGTTAAGAATCCAATTTGAATAAGTTCTATCATTAATTCATTAATACTTATATGATAAAATTTAGCCATAGCTTTTAACTTATCATAAGTATATTCATCTATTCTTATACTTCTAGTTATCATATTTTTCCTCCTTTATAAAATCCCAAAAACACCAATTTTTAATTGGTATTTTTTTATCAGGATAAGACGATGGCACCACAACACACATTTTACCTAAGTAAAATCTATGTTTTATGTGGTACCAAACTTATTTTGCACTTGCAAAATTTATCCCAAAATGAAATTAAATATTCATTTTACCCTTATAACATAAGGATAGTTAATATCCCATTTTATAAAATCCTTAAAAATATGTGGGATGTCATACTTTAAGGTTGATATGGAGTATATCCATTAAAGTTAGGATAATTTCCATTCAAATTTGGATTAAGTCCATTGTATGGTTCCAATGGTGGCTTAACAAATGTTTCTGAATTTGTATCAGTAAAATCTATTAAACTCATTCCATCAACTGTACTACCATCTTTAGAAACTTGATAATGAAGATGAGGACCAGTTGAATATCCTGTCGTTCCGACTTCGGCGATTTGTTGCCATTGTTTAACTTTATCTCCTTCTTTTACCTTTGAACTTTTAGGATATAAATGTGCATACCAAACTTCATAAGTTGTATCTTCATCTACTTCACATTTAATCTTGATTTGATTTCCTCCACCTCCAGAAGTATCTATTTTATTTTCTGAATATGGAAACTTAACTAGTATTACTTCTCCATCACAAGTTGAATAAACTGGGGTATTATTTGGAGATGATAAATCCCAAGCTTCATGAACATCAAATTTACCATAAACTGTTCTTTGTTCCATAAAAAAACTAGTAACATTCATATTACTAATTTTTAGTGGAGCTGTAAAAGGTTTTATTACATCCTCATCACTTTGACTAGAATCAGATAGTTCTTCTGTCTTACAAACTGACATACTTTTATATCTAGGCATTTCACATACTTCAGATATTGGTTTTTGTTTTTTAGTTTCTTTATCAAGATTATCAGAATAAATCATACTAAACGATAATTGATCATCTTCTAAATAAAAATATAAAATTCTAGATAATGAAACATAACCATTTCCATATTTAATATTTTGATTTAATACATTCTTATAATCTTCTGCATATGCCTCATTTTCTTCTACATATCCATCTGTTTCATTTGTTCCAAAAAAATCTAAAGTAACTAATGCACAAACGATAACAATAACAACTGCTCCAATAAGAACTACTGGAGCAAGTGCTAATATTATTTTCTTTTTAATTTTCTTCTTTAACATAATTATATATCCATATCTTCTGATTTATCTTTTCCATTTAGATATATATTTAAGTCATAACAGATTCTAGTACAATCATCATATTGTTTTTTTAAGATAGGATCTCTTAAATCCTCATACTTTAATAACATATCTATTTCTTCTAACATTTCAGTTAATAATCCATTATCTGAATTTGCCATTACTTCATAAAAATTCTTATATGCATCTTCTTTTGAATCATAGCAATCATTCATTTCATAAGGTCTAACTTCATATTCATATTCAACTACTTCTGTAGCTAGTTCATCAATGGTTTTCATTATTCACCCATCATCTTTCTTTCAAGTTCAGTTGCTTCAATCTTAATTCTAAGTCTTGTTTTAGAATCAATATTTAATAAGAACTCTCCTCTTTTAGCACTTAATAAGAAATTCTTTTGTGTATCAGTTAATGGATTTTGTTTAAATAATTCTAGATATGCTAGAAGATCATCTTCTTTTAACATACCAACCATTTGATACTGACAGTTATTAAATATAGCTGTAGAGTGTCTTAATATTTGATTACTACCAACAAAGTCTTTAATAGATTGTGTTGCTACAATTAATGAACCTGAATATTTTCTAATTCTTCTTGCTAGTTGTCCGAAGTTTCTTAAGACTTCAAAATTATTTTCATCTATAAATAAGTGAAATTCATCAGCTATTATAGTAACATGTTTTCTATCTTTAACTTCTAACTTATCATTTCTAATTTTATTAGCTACTATACTGTTATTAAGATATGTTAATAAGTTTAATGTTTGAGTATTTATTAACCTTTGATTTTCTGAATACAATAATTCTTGTAAGTTAAATGCAATTAAATCATTATCAAGATTTATATTAGTATATCCATCAAATAAATATGAATCTGTACCAGTTAAAAATCTAGATAATAGAATATCTAATTGTTCTACTATTTTTCTTTTTTCATTACTTTTTAAATCCTTTGAGTATTCTGGTAAGAAATTATATAAATCTGAAAATATTGGATAATCAGTTGGCTTAAATGATTCTAAAGTGTTTATGGAAGTGTTTTTATAAATACCTTTTTTGTTATATAATTTTTCAACTATAGCAAGTAACATTACAAGTTCCTTTTCAGTAATATCTTCAAATGCAGATTTAAAGAAAGCTTCTAAGAATCCTAAATGTTTAGCAAGAGGACAATCCGTTTCTTTTGTATCTTTATCTTCTTCATCAGTTGCTATATATCTAATTTGAAGTGGATTAATAATACCACCTTTCTTAGAATATAAATCAATATATTCTCCACCATTAGCATCAACTAATTTCTTATATTCGTTTTCAGCATCAAATATAAATATTTTTGTTCCTCTAGCAAATTCATTAACTATTATCTTTTTCATTGTGAAAGATTTACCTCCACCAGTGGAAGCAATAATTGCTAGGTTGTGTGATGTTCTAGAATTATTTAATGTAAATGGATCATAAAAGATAGGTAATGAAGTATGAATATCAACACCCATCATATAACCATTAGCATCATTAAAATATGTTTTAGTAAATGGAAATCCTGCAGATAAAGTCATTGTTGGAAGATATACAGAATAGTCATCTAAAGACTTAGTTCCTAAATCATAAGTTTGCCATAATTCCATTTGTCTAAGTCTAGGTATATCAAGTTTAATCTGATAAGCATCAGCTAATCTTTTTAATTCTCTTAATATCTCATCTCTTTCTTTTTTATCTCCAGTTATTACTAATATAAGAGATACTTCTTTAATCTTCTCATCACCATTTTTAATTTCTTGCATAAGTACTTGGAAGTTCTCTTCTTGTTTATCTAACTCTGTAGCATCACTTAATTTTTTAGTAGTGTTTCTATCACTTAATAAGAATTGATATTGTGAGTTAACCCATCTAATTAATTCTTCTTGTGATATTGTGTCCTTAACTGAAATACAAGCTCTTACATTTGGAACATTGAATATACTTTCAAAAAACAATTCATCAATAAATGGTGGAAGTGTTTTTATTGTAGCAAGTGAAAATTCCATATCATCAAATTTAAGACTACTTGGTCTTTCAATCAAATTCATTGGTGCAACCATTTCTGGTAAATCACTCCATACAAGTTGATCTAATGTTGTATTAGTTAAATACACATTAGTTAAAAACTTATATATTTCTAATTTATTTTGAATAATTTCATAATTTATTTTAGGACTAATATCGTTTAATACTTCCTCTACTTCATCAAGAATCTTCTCTAATTCTTCTTGTGTTTTTGCTGTTAATACAAAGAAGTATTTACTAGATACAGTAAAATCATTTTCTTCTAAATATTCAATTAAGTTTTTACTTTCTTCAAGTAATGCTTTTTTCTTTTCATTACTCTCAAAGTATTCAAGCTTAGAATCTAGATTAACTTTATTATTATTTAAATTTAATCTATCATCTATCTTATAACATTTTAAGTTTATACCTCTAATTTGATATAAAGCTTTTAAAGTAACAAAGAAGTTGTTCTTTTCTTGATTACTAGTCAATGATAAATCAATTGCTTTAATTTCAATTAACGAAGATACTTCTCCAGTTTTAAGATAGATTAATCCATCTTCTCCAACTTCTTTAACATTACTCATAACTCTAGAATTTTTCATTCTAGATCTCATAATACCTTTTGGTATATATTTTGAATCTTTATGCTTTTTTATTTTTGCTAAAGATTTTTCTTCTTTCGATATTTTCAAAATCATTCACCTCTTCTTTCTTATAAATAAATTCTTTACTTTTAAAGATATATTTAAAAACAAGAGCCATAACCTTATACATTCTATTTTTCTTAGAAAGTTTTATTGGTATAAGTAAGAATAATACTATACTTAAAAATACAAGTGAAAATAATCTAGTGAATGGAATTGAAAATAAAACTATAAAGACAACTAGACATGGTACTCCAATATATAAATCTGTAAATTCTACATATTTACCTAATGTTTTTTTTAAATTGTTAACTGTTATAAACATTATATTCTCCTTCCATTATATCTACTGCGATACATATTTCTTGTAGGACTCATTGTTGAAATAGCATCTCCTACATTTCTATATCCAGAAGTTCTCATATTTTTACCTATTGATGATGGTGTATGTTTTTGTACTCCTCCACCAAATCTAGTAATAGCATTACCTATCTTATTCATAGGGCTATTTACTGGATGATTACCAGCCATACTTCTACCAAAATTACTTATACTTTTACCAATAGAATTAGCAAGTTTATTACCACCTAATCTACCAGCTATAGAAGTAGTTGCACCAGCTCCAACTTTTGCTAGTCCTAAAGCTCCAACTCCTCCAGCGACAGCAGTTGTTTTCATACCTTGTCCAAATCCCATCATGCTCATTGATTGTTCTCTTCCTGAATTTGCTGATACATTTCCACCTATGAATCTATTAACTACTTGAGATCCAGTAAGTAAGAATGTTCCACAACCTATATATAAAATTGATTTAATAACAATATCTTTAGCTGTAGAATTAGGGAAGAAGTTTGTTCCTTGTATTGACTTCATAAGTAAAGCTGTAAGACCAATGATGAGCATTACAACAGCACCTTGTAGAATTAAAGAAACTAATTGTTCAAATACTGCTCCTCTTCTTTGTTTATTTCCAACTGATGTAGCAAATATGACTGGAGATATTACAAATAAGAATAGAAATTCTATCTGCCTACGAGCGAGCATCATTCCACTAAAGAAAAGTGCATATAAGAAAAAACCACCTACTACGATAGCCATTATCCAATTTATATCATACTTATACTCTTTTTCATCTGGTAAGATAAAATGAGCATCAGTAACAAACTTATCTTTATACATTTTCTTTTTTGTGAATGTATCATTCTTTATTGCTTTTTCATAATCATCATTTTTAAATTCATCTGAAACTTTATAAGCTTCCTTATATGATACATATTGAACAAGCATATTATCTCCAATTGAACCATTATTAGTTGTAAATATATTTGCAGTATATCCACTAAGTTTAATTGAAAAAGTAGAAGATTGAACAAATAAAAATGTGGACATTATTACTAACATTCCACACTTAATTATTTCTTTTACTATTTGTCCTGTAGATAATCCTTCATCTGGATCCATTATCTTTTTTACAAAACTCCATATTGCAAATAATCCAAGAACTGTAACAGCTATTGCCATTAATCCAGTATAGAACTTCGTAAACATTGATTCATTTGATACTGAATTAACAATATCAAGTGCATTGATTTCTTTTAAAATATCAAATAAAGAGTCTATTAAAGAATAAATAAAATCTACTATTCCCCAACCTAATGTTCTTAAAAGGTCGAGTGCTTTCATAAGCATATTTAACACCCTCTTTCATTTAAAATAAGTCTATGATTAAATTTACCAAAGATATTGCTAAGATTATTCCAGCAATACCTAACATTGTTTGAATAATTCTTTGCTTAACTCTTGCTTTTTGTTCAACATCAGCAATTGCATATAATATAAATCCAATGACCAGTGAAACACCTGCAGCTGCAATACCAATTGATAAAGCCCAACTAGTAAGAGTTTTAATTGCTTTTAGGATAGAGTTAACATCATAACTTCCACCTTCAAGATGTTCAATTTTTAACATATTAAAATAATTTGCTAATTTGTACATTATATTCCTCCTTAAACCATTGCTAATATTTCTTCTTTTGTTAATCTTTTTATGAAGAAGTCAAATGGGCTAATTTGAAGAACTTTACTTAGATTTCTGAGTAAATGGAAATCTAACATACAAACATATCCTTTTTCTATATCTTCTATTGTTTCAGGATCTGTAAAAGCTAATTTCGCTAACTTTCTTCTAGACATTCCCCATGCTCTTCTTTCATATTTTAATCGTTTACCAGCATCATCACTGATAAGTTGATAAAATAAATTCATGTTGTTTCCTCCTTAAAAATTTGAAGAAAAAAGCAAAGAAGTGATATAATACCACTAGAGTTATTTTGCTGGCTGGCGATTTAACTCTTTTTTCTTTGCTTATTCTCATATAACTAAACCTCTAAATCTTCTTCTTTGGTTTTATTAACTCCTTCTTTTTCAAGAATCTCTCTATTACTTGATAAGAATGTAAGTTTTTCAGCGATTACTTCTGTAATTTTTCTCTTTTCGCCTTTTTCATTCTCATAATTATTTGTTTGAAGTCTTCCTTTAACTCCAACCAAATCTCCTTTTCTGCAGTATTCAGCTGTTCTGTCAGCAACACCACCCCATAAAGTACAATCGATGAAGTCAGTTTCATACTCTCCATTTTCATTTTTATAACTTCTTGGAACAGCAAGAGTAATATTACTTACTTTTTTGCCATCTTCTAGTTCTTTTACTTCAGGCTCACGAACTAATCTACCTATAATACATGTTTGGTTCATCATATCTTTACCTCCTTATAAACCTAAACTATTTGATAAAGCAATCTTTCCAATTGCTATATCAGTTTCTTTAATTGATTCTTTATCGAATCTTTTTTTATACTTTTCAATTTGTTCATCTGTTAATGACAAATCTTCGCCACAACCATCATCGCCTACTAAAATAAAAGTACCTGCAATAATGTCATGACCAATATCTCTATTTAGTGGTAACCCTATACATTTACCTTCTTCATTACATATTAAAGCAACATTTTCATCTTCATTTAGATATGTATATTCTATATATCCATCTACTATTTCTTGTTTTGCTTTTAATGTATTTGGTATTTCTTTTTCATAAGGTAGTTTATAAGGTTCTACTACGAGAACTCTTATGTTCTTAGCTATATTTCATCACCTCCTTTAAGAACTTATATCCATATCATTAGAATTCATATTATCTTTAACATAATCATCATCAAAATATCGTTCTACACAAGGATATTCTAAATCTTGTTCTTCTTCCTTTTCTGATTCATAAGATTCTTCTTCGTAATCATCAAAGTTTTCTCCAAGTCTAGCAAATCTATAAGAGAAATCTTCATCTTTTAATTTATGAAGTCCTTCCATAACTATATCAACATCCTCGTAGTACCATTTAACATTATTCCAACCAAAATATTTTGAATAACTATTATTATGTTCAAAGCCTAAGTTTTCCATTAAATTGTACATATTAGGATTTTGACTATTTGCTATTTTATTTGTAACAAAGTCTTTTAACTTTTCAAAACCTTTTTGTGAAGTAACAATTCTAACATCAGATCTATAACCCATAATCGTTACTCTCTTCTCTATCATCACCTTCATTTAACCAATCATAGTCAAATATTTCAGTGTATTGTTTTTGTTTATTTAAATCACGATAATTATTTGCTATTAAAATAATATTGTTCTTATTATCTGAATCTTTATATACTTTGATTTTTCCAAAAATATTTAAATATTTACCAACTTCTAATACTTTTTCAAAGTTCTTAAATTGACTTTCAAATAGTTTAATATTAATAAAAGATGGCTCATCTACTAGATTGCCATCTTTATCTTTATACTTATTATTTTGTGCTAATTGAAAATATCTATATTTAGTTCCATTCTTTTGTTCTTGAATATCCCCAATATAAGAAATGTTCCCAACTAATGAAAATGAATTAATATATTCTTTTAACATTTCATGCCTCCTACAAATAAATGTTTTAAATAAGTTTAAATGTTTTAAAAAGATTAAATGATATAATTCTCTATTATATTCTTTATTCTATTCTATATTAGTAGGATGTCTGCATCTATATTTATAGGATGTCTTTTTCTATACTTAATAGATGTATTCTTCCTCTTTATCAAAACTTATTTTTCTAAATGTTTTGAACTTATCGTTCTTATTTTTACAAGAATTAATATATCCCAATTCTCGTAATTTTCTTATACAAGAAGATACTGTTCTAGGATTTATTTTTAAAATATCAGCCATGTATTGATTAGTAGCCCAACAATATCCGTTACTTCTTGTTAATCTTAAAATAATTCCATAAACAAGTTTATCTGTACTGGTTAAATTATTATCCTCTAATATTCTTTGAGGAATAATAACATAATCTTTATCATCCATTAATAAGATTCCTTATTACTTAAATATCCAATAAAAACTGTTTGTTTATCTTTACTATATTTTTTACAAGTAATTAGAGTTATAGTAGTTCTATTTTTATCTCTAGATATGTTAACAGTTCCAGTTTTATCCACATCATATATGTCAGCTATTTTATATTCATATTTTATACCATCAAAAAAAACATAGACACTATCATTTATATCTAACTTATATAGATTTTTAAAAAAAGAAATATAAGCAGATCCATTATGACCTGCAAGTATTAGATTACCATTTCTGACATAAGGCATTAAAGAGCCATCAACTATTTTAATATTGTAATTAACATTATTATATCTACTGTCTGTACTAACTAAACCTCTCTTAAGATTTATTTTTGGTATTTCTAATACTGCAATATAATCATAATTAATTGTTTGTTTTTCTTCTTTAGGTTGTTCTATAACTTCTTCTATTTCTTCTTCTGGTTCTTCATCTTCTATTTCAAAAAATTCTTCAATTTTATTATTATCTTTTTGCTTTAATCTTTCATTAGAAAAATGATTAAATATTAGATATGAAGCACCAAAAAATATTAGTAATATTCCTACAACAGTAATTATACTATTTCTTTTTGTTTTTCTTTGTTGCATAGATAATTAATCCAGCTCCTAATACAATAACAATAATAGGAGTTACCTTATCATAATTTATTTCTGATAAACCTGTGTTTGGAACTTCAACAATCTTTTCATCTTTCATAACAGACTTAATTACTTGTCCATCTTCAGTAATTTCAAAATACATTTTTTCAGGATTTAGTTGATATCCTGCTGGAGCTTCTTTTTCTAAAATGTAATATTTACCATATTTGATTTTATCAATTGTGATATTACCATTTTCATCTGTTCTACCAGAGAATACTAGTTCATCGTTTTCAGCATTGTAAATTTCAATTAGTGTATTTGGAAGTGGTTCATCTGTTGAAATATCTACTTTAGTAAATTCTAAAGTACCAGTGATATCTTCATCTTTCATTGTTGATTTAATTATTTCTCCATTTTCTTTTATTTCAAATGGCATTTTTTCTTCATTCAACTTATAACCCTCAGGAGCTTCCTTTTCTAAAATGTAATATTTTCCTTGTGGAAGTCTTTCAATAACTATCTTACCATTTTCATCTGTTCTACCAGAGAATACTAGTTCATCGTTTTCAGTATATATTTCTATAAGTGTATTTGGTAATGTTTTTGATTCGGATATATCAGTTTTTGTGAATTCTAATTTTCCAGTTTTTAATATATTTAAAATTGATTCAGAATATACAATAACTGGTGTATATTGATCCTTATAAATTAACTCTGCTTCATATGTATTTTCATCTAAAACATAATTATCTAAAGTCGAAAGTTCTTTAACATAGTATTTACCTAAGTAAAGATTATCAAACACAATGTTTCCATCTTTATCTGTTATTTTTTCTTCCACTAAAGAATCTTTAGTATAAATCACTTTATCATTCCAAATAATGTCCTCTTGTGCATATAATCCGAACTTAACTCCTTCTAATGAATCTGTTTTAAATTCAAAACCATTATCAGTTAATTCTGCTACTTCTCCAGTTTTCTTTATTTGAATTTCTCCTTTAACTGGTTGATTTTCAAAAGCTGTATCAAATATAATTCCATACTCAGAATCAGTTCTTAATTTAGAATTCTCATCAATTGAAAATTCATGTGATTGGCTATTCCATAAATAACCCTCTACAACTTGATCTACTTCTTCAAGTCTATATGTACCTGTCATCAATGGATAAGCTGTTGTAAATTCCCCCTCTGAATCAGTTTCCCATTCACAGATTGTTGTTTTATTTGGATATGTAATTGTTTGACATACATATTCATTGTTTTTAATATCAAATATTTTAAACTTAATATTTGCTCTTTTAATTACTTCTTTAGTTTCTGCATCTATTTTAACTACTCTTAATTTAGCAGTAATAGGAGCATTTGAAATAACTTTCTTTACAACTTCTCCTGTTGTTTTAACTTCAACATTAAAATCTTCTATTTTTTCATGACCTTTTGTTGTTGTTAATTGTTTAACTGTATAAGTTCCATAAGGTAAAGTAAATCTAAATACACCTTGAGAATCTGTTGTTATTTCTTTAACTTGTTCTCCAGATTTATTGTAAATACCAAACTTAATTCCTACTTCAGGTTCCATAATTTGAGTTTCAGCACTAGCATATACTTTTGTAAATTCAAAATCTAATTTAATTACTTGCTCAAATACTTGTACTTCAGGATTTAAATTATCTTCAGTTATTTCAAAATAGTATTTATTACTATCTAATAAATATCCTTCAGATGGTTTTTCTTCTAATAGGTAGAACCTACCAAGTTCTGGTAAATAATCAGAAGTATTTCTACCATCATCATTAGTAGTAACAGAACCAACTCTAGTTCCATCTACTTTATAAATACCATATACAGCTCCACCAAGTTTTGCTTCTCCTTGTGGAGTATTGGTTTTTGTTTCCACATCAACCTTTGCTGGTGTAACTCTTCCACCAATTACTTTTAAAGTGAATTTTGTTCTAACTGGATCATAATTACCAACTCTAAATACATTTTGAGAATGATCACTAAAATATACTATTGGTGGTATTTCATATTTAGTAGCTCTCTTTTCAAAAGTTACTTTACCTTCACCAATACTATTTGCTGTTACTGATAATGTATTACCATTAATTGAAGCAGTAACATTTTCAGTTCCAGTTATTGTATAATTACTTAGAACTCCATTTGGATCATTTAATTCTTTAGTTTGTCCTATTGGTAAAACTATACCACTTTCTAAATTAGGAGTTTTATAATGATTAGATACTAAAGATTCTAATTCAGCCATTTCTCCATCAAATTTAGAAGTATAATTACCATTTAATGTATCAGTAAAATATATATTTGAATCTGGATTTGTTGTTCTCCAAATCATTACTTGAGTAATAGCATACCATTTTTGATCATTATGATTATAACCATTATCATTATATTGATATCCATAATATGCTAAAAGTGAAATTCTTTCCCATTGTGCTTCACTAAATCCTAATACTCTTTCATAATCAGATCTAATTACATCATAATATGGTAAATTATTATCTATATCAGCATAAGGTTGCAAACAATAAACGAATTTATTATCTTCACTTCTTCTAATAAATCTTGCTTGTTGCCATTTTGAATATCCATCATTTCTATCTTTTTTAATATAGATATTGCTAATATGTTCACTAGGCCAAATTGCTTGTCCTGTGTACTGTTCAGCATGAACTGTCTGAATACCAAAAATAGTCAACAAAAAAAGTATGCTCATCATAGCATACTTACCTATCTTTGATTTCATATAATTATCCTTTCTAGTATTTAACTCTAAGCATATCTCCTAAATAATCTCCAGAATAACTATTTATATTAGTACAAGAATAACTAATTATATCTTCCATTTGATCTCCAGCTGTTATACAAGCATTATGTGTTGCATCAAAAGAACCATAATCTTCAATCTTATAATCAACTCTAGCCCAACTCCACATTGGTTTATGGTAATAATCATATTCACTAATACCTAATTTCTCCCATTCAGTTTGTTGTTTAGGTTGTTCTTGTACTGGTTGTTGTACTGGAGCAACTGGAACACTTTCCTGTTTAGGTTGTTCTTTAGGTTGAGTAGGTGTAGTATTCTTAGTTTCATTATTAGTTGATTGCTTTTGTTCTGTCTTTACTTCTTCTTTTTTAGGTTCAACTACTGGTTGTACCTCTTCTTTCTTCTCTTCAACTGTTTCTTGTTTTGATTCTTCTATAATTTGAGTTTCTTTCTTTTTAGAAGTTTCTTCTATCTTATTATTTTGAAATACTTGTTTTGGATTGTCAGATTTTTTAGTTAATACCACAGTTATAGAAACAATTAAAATAATAACGGCTGGTATTATTAATAATAATTTTTTCTTCATAACCTTCTTCTCCTTGATGGCATGTTACCATCACTTGTTAAAAAAGTCAAATTACTAACAATCCTTGTTTACAATCATAAAACCACCTCCTTTAATGCAAATAAAAAGAAGTCCAAGACTTCCTAAACAAATTTATCTAATCCTAGTTTTAATGCAAATCTCACTATTGCACTTTTTTTAATTTTACTTAATGTTTGAGGAGAACATTCTATCTTCTCACATATTACCTCAAATTCTATACAATTAATAAAAGTATATATTATTACTTTTCTTTCTGTTTTTTCTAAAGATTCCAATGCTTTAAAGTATTTATCAATAAATTGTCTTTTTTTCTCTTCTTCATCATACATTCTTATCAGCATACTTTCTATTTTAGAAGTAGTACTAAATTGATGAGAGCCAATACATTCTTCATATTTAGCTGTTGAAGATGAATTGTATTTATTTTCATCCCCTAATTCTAAAATAAAGTTTTCTACTATATCTATTACATTAATTATTAACCCCTTAAACTTTTCAATCGGATATTGTTTAGAAATTTCCTCACTTAAATATGGACTTCTTTTAATTTTCATAGTAACCTCCCCGAACGAAAAAGAGGGCAAAAGCCACTAAGACTTTTTCCCTCTTATATAGTCAACAACTCCAAAAAAAACGGATACTAAATAAACAACATTTGAATTGTTAAAATTAATTAAGTTTAACTTAGATGTCATAACCATTTTCATCACATCCTTTGATAGTAGAACCTATGTAATTAATTGATTTCTATACTATCACTCGATATTTTTAAAGTCAATTCCTTATTTAGGGAATGAACTTTTGTATCTATAGGATGGATGTGTTCATCTATCTCCTAGAGTTTTCACTCATTATAGCAAATTTACCATAAAAAATTATGATTGTCCATTCGTTTTAAACTACATTTTAAACTTCATTTATACTTCACTAAAACTCTGTAATGCCTTATAAAATAAGAGCTTCTGCAAAATAAAAAATTACAATTTTTTAAAAAATCGCAAAAAAAAAATTAAATTTTTTCTTTAATTTTTATCAGATCTTCAATCTTACAATCCAGATATACACAAAATTTTTTTAAAACTTCACTATCATATCTTAACATTTCGCCATTGTAATATCTTTTAACAATATCATATTTTATATTAGCTTTTCTACTTAATTCACTAATACTTATTCCTTTATTATCCATTACTTCTTTTACACATAATTCTATTTCTACATCTTGATTCATAATGTCAACCTCTTTCTAAAATCAAAAAAAGAGGTAGTACTACTCAAAAACAGAATAATACTACCTCTGTATATTTTTAACTTATATATTGATTATACCACAAATTTTATAAACTTTCTTTAATTTTTTTAAAAATTTCTGAAACTTCACTTTTTTGGACATATTCTAATAATTCATTATAATATTCAATAGCAAGATTTTTTTCTTTAAATTGTTTATATAACAAATTATCAATTATATCATCATCTTTATTAATAATCATATATGTTCTATATATAGTTATTGTTGGAACTTTTTTACCTAGTTCTTCTAAAGACTTATAATCTTTAAATCTACTTTTTGTAGTTACAATACCAAATATAAAACCATCTTTTTCTATTTCATTTAGATTTACTATATTCTTTTTTATATCTTCTTTATTACTATTTGATTTGTTATCTATTATATTATCAACAAAATTATTAATATCATCTTTTGAATTAAATCGTTTTTTACCATGACTATTTAATTTATCTAAAAATTCTTTTTCTCTTTTGTCTTGTTGGCTTTTTATAATCTGTTTTAGTTCTTCATAACTATCCATCAGATTCACCTCTTATTCATATTATACACAATATTATATTATTTAAAACAATTAATTAATTTCAATTAACTTTTTGTAGTATTCTCTCTTTTTTATATATTCATCTAAAACACTACACCAAGCCCACATATAAAAATCTATTCTTTCAGTTTCTATAGTTTTATTATCTATAAAAAGATTAAATAAATTATCATGTCTGCAACATATCATTCCACTAAAGAAGTTAAATACTTCTCTAGCATCATCTTTCTTTTTAAGGTTGTAATCTTTTGGATTAAACTTTAATTCTTCTAATCTTTCTCTAATTGGATCTAGCATAGACATAACTCCTAATACTCCAAGCAATCTTTCACTAGCTATTTGCCAAAAATATACTTCAAACTTGAATGAATCATCTTCAAACAATTCTTTAGAAAATAATATTTTATCTATGTAATTACTTTCAATTAAATATCCTAAATAAATTCTAAATTCAGTAGGATTAATAAATAATCTATCTCTTAAATAATAGACAAATCTATCTAGGTTATGGAGAAATATTTCATATCTTTGAACCTTATTAGTTCCAAGAGCCATTTTAGATTTTACTGTAACTGTACCATCCTTGATCTTTGAAACTAACTCTTTCATATAATCTTCTTCTAAAAGATTATATACATCTGTACCACACAAAATTTTACTACTACTACACATACTTCTTAATTCTTCGTATTTGTTCATAATAACCTCTTTTCTTGTACTGCACTTTAATTATAGCATATTTTCACAATATGACCCATAGAAATAGTAGTATTTCTAGAAAAAATGGGAAAATTAATATGGGTGATAATATGATGTTAAATAATAATATCAAATATTGTAGAGAAGAACTTGAAATGACACAAGAGGAACTTGGATATGTTTTTGGAGTTACTGGAGCAACTGTATCTGGATGGGAAAATAATAACGATACTATGCCTCTTCCTAAAATGGTTAAGTTTGCAAACATGTATCACTACTCTTTAGATTATATTACTGGACTATCTAGAAAGAATGACTATTCAACAATAAAGAAACTTAATAAAGAAGATGTAGGAGCAAAACTTAAATCTATTAGAAAGCAATTAGGTTTAACTCAAAAACAAATTGCTGATGAATGTATGATAACTCAACAATCATATAGTTTGTATGAAAATGGTAAAACACTTGTTACTTCTCTTGTATTATATACAATATGTTTTAATCACAAGTTATCTATTGATAAATTATTAAAATAAAAGAAACTTATACCAAATAAAGTATAAGTTCTTTTTCTATAATCTTGATAATATATATTCATATTCTTCCTTAGTGATTTTTAATAATTCAATCAATTGTTTATCAATATCTTTAGTAAAATCAATAATTGAGTTTGACGAATAATCCAATACATCTGGTACTGCTTTACCTAAAGAAGATAAATTTTCATCAGTTAATAAGAAAGCAAACTTTATTATTTTACTATTTATATATTTATAAAAATTTTCAGCTTCTTTTAATGTTTTAAATGATTTTAAGGCAACACGAGCTCTACCAAATACACTATTATTATCTATAATAGATAATTGATTATCTCTTCCATCTTGTCCTCCTGGATGTGCACTTGATACAACTACTTGATATTGTGAAATAAGTTCTTGATTTTGACTTATAACATTTCTATCTGCAACAAACCACTTGCTTCTTCCTGCAGGTCCAGATTTGTCATTTGTTAATAACTTTATTTTTTTATTAAAATCATATTTTTTATTATCATCAAACAATTCAATTTTTGTTTTATTCTTATCTACAAAATCACTTTCTATACCAAATAATGAACGAGATAAAACACTATCGTGTAAATATTTAAGATTATTTTTTTCTACAAACGAATCTATTTTTTTACTTATGATATTATCAGATGGATTTACAACTAATAGACTATCTCCAGGATTTGATTGTTCTATTTCTAAGTTAATACTATCATTAACAAATTTATAATTAAATCCTGATTTTGTTTTATTAAGATTAATATCTACAATTGAAATTCCATCTGGTAAATCAGTATTAGGGAAAACTTGTTTACCGTTTGGATAAAAAATAAGAGTTTCTAAACGATTATCATTTATAAGATCATGACCAAACTGTTTCAATCCTTTACCAGATTGATGAATCCATCTTATACCTGGATAAATTAATACAGTTTTATTGTCGGTTAGTTTCATAGATTGAAGTTGGAAATAGTGAAATATATTTCTTCTTGGGTTTTGTCCATTTGAATTACTATTAACAACAGTTTCTTCTTGATATGGTGGATTACCAACAACAGCATTAAATTTCATCTTATTTCCCTCCGTTTCCGTAAATAAATTTTGCTCTAAAACAAATTCATCAAAATTATTAATACTACTACAAATTATATTAGCTACTGTATCAAAATCAATATTATCGTTATTGTCATGAATATCCAGCATATTATATGTATTGACATTTCTTGATATATTTTTAATATTTAAACCTAGTATTTCATAGATTTTTCTTGTAAATTCATATGCAACAGGAGAAGTTGGAATAGAGTAAATTGAATTAACTATTTTTCCCTTTTCAATTCCAAGTTGTAATGCTTTTGTATATAAAGCTAATGCAAATTCTCCTTCTTTACTTGCTATATCTAATATTTTCCCATTGCATAAAATATTTTTAAATTCTTCTTTAGAAAATAATGATATCATTTCATTACATACATTTTGTGGTGTAACAATTTCTGATTCAGACAATTTATAAAACTTATTAATTGCAACCAAAGCTCTATCAATTTCGTTTAAGGTTTCATCATTAGATAAATGATTAATGTTTTGAATTTTATAATCCAATTGACTTAGTATAAATGGATCTATATTTTCATATATTAATTGCAATGTATTTTTTTCTAATCCTAAATTCTTAGCTATTCTTTCATTATTTTCTTTTTCAAGTGATTCTATAAGTGTTTCCAAAGAATTTAACACTGAATTTGATAAAAATGAATAGAATAAAATTCTTATATAATATGTTCTAAATTTATTTACTATAGATTTTTTAATTTTATCATCTTCTGTAGTTGGATTATTCTCATTATCATTTTCTTGAATAGAAGAAGATTGAGTATCGCCTAAATCAAGTGATAATACTTCAATATTTAAATCATCATCAGGTTCATCATCTGTATTCGCAATTTTTAAGCCACCTTTTGTTCCTAATTGAGATTGTCGTAAAATTACTTCTCTTATTTCATCAATATTTAATAACTTGAAGTCTACAGGCAAGTCATTAGTTTCTTCAAGTACACTTCTTTCATTAGAATAATTGCTTATATATTGTAAAATGTCTACAGCAGTTATTTCTTTTATTTTGTCCTTATTAATTACAATTATAGGAGATACTTGAAGCTCCCTTTCTAATCTTTCATTTAGTTTTTGATTACCATTCTTTTCTGTATTAACATTATAGATTAATGATTTAGCTTCTTGCATAACAAACATTCTATTTGGATCAAAATCTACTAACAATGTTTGTGGTTTTTTATTATATTTTATAATATCTCCATCTTCTGAAATATACTGTTTAATATATTGATTTTGTAATCTAAAAATTGCTTGATCATATTCTTGAGGAGAAGAAGTATCCTTTAAATAAATCATTGTATCCCATTCTTCTACAGTTGAACCTGTAAGCATTCTATTAACAGTTAATGTAATAGTTTTTTTATTATTTTTTTCACATTCTTTTATCTTGTTTTTTACATCTGTAACCTTTTTATATAAATTGAATTTGTCAACACCAGATATATTAATTATTTCATATTCATTTAAATTCTTAAAATGTGTGGAGTTTGTTTTTATTAAGTTCTCCATAGCATCACAAGATGCACAATATGGTAAAACTATGACTATATGCCTACACATATTTCCTTCTTTAATTTTATCATAATCTAGAAAGCTTAATACTTCTGAGTCCGTTTTACTCCCATCTATAACTTCTAATAATTCAAAGACTTCATTTTCATACTTAAATTTTTTGTGATTATTATTTTCATCTTTTTTTATAGATAATGGTTTTAATAATTCTGAAAATGCAAACGATACACCATTATTCCTTAATTCTTCCATTTTTTCTCTTATTGATTTACTTGGATTAAAAGCAAATCTAATCATTTGAGGAAAACCATAATAGGGATTATCCCACTCTTTATAATTGTCATCTAAAATATGCTCATTATCCCATTTTTCTTGTTCATTAACTATATCAGTAAATTGATAAAATCCAATGATATCATCTTTAGTAAATTCAGATCCCATTAAAATTCTATATGGTGTCCCTGATAAATGAATTTTAACTTTTGAATTTAATGTTTTTATTTGCTCATTTGCTGTCTTAAAATCAATATATGAATCATCTCTGTTGTCTTTTATATCTCTTAATACAGCACCATATTTTTCAGCTCTAGCTCCAAAATGTGTTTCATCAACCAATATTAAATCAATATTAGATTCAAATAATTCTTTATGTTTTTCTTTTATTTCATTTCCTTGTAAATCTTGTAATGTTGCAAATATAACTACTTTTTTATTTTGTTCCAATTTATGTTTTATGATTTCTGAATCTCTCAATAGTTCTTCACTTTCAATAAAATCATACTCATTGAAATTATCAGCACTTTGTACTGTTTTTTTCCATTCTTCTTTTACATCTGCTTTTGCAGAAACAATAAGAACAATATTTGCCCCCATTTCAACTGCACAACACATTGATGTAAAACTTTTACCAAATCTCATTACAGCATATAACAAAAGATTATTTCTTCCTTTTTCTAGTGCCTTCTTAAAATTCTCAACTACTTGTTTTTGATTAGGTCTTAATTTCCATAGTCCTGTTGAAGCATATTGAGTTATTAATCTTAGATTTTCATCAGCATTATAGAATTGATACTTCATTAAGTTTTCTTCAAAATCTTTTTGAATATCATTTATTGCCTCTTCCACATCATATACAGATGTTTCTTTAAAAAATTCATTTGAATAATAAATATTAGAATCAATATCTTCAGTTGTTAGTCTTTTTTTATCTAAATCATTTTCCAAATATTGATGAATTGAATAATCTCTATAAAATACATTATCAGATACCAGTGCTTTATGTTCAAACTTCTTTTCTAAATCTGGATAATGCTTTTTCCATTCATTTAATCTAACACTAATAGGTCTATAAGTATCTCCTACTTTTAGATAATTTGGAACAGTATTTGTTGTAAAAGCATAAATATAAGGATCAACTCTTCCTACAATAATTTTATCTAATAAACTATCATCTCTCATATGTTCACCTCTAATTATTACTATTTTTCAAAATAGAAATAAATTTAACTTTTCTATTTGTCTGCCAATTCATTATTTTTGCATATATTCCATTATGTAAATGACAATTATCTTTTTTACAACCATCGCATTCAATTTTTTCTATCTCTTCTCCGAACAAAGTATAATTAATTCTTTCTTCATTTTTACAACTATATGGAATAACATATTTTAATCCATCCATTTGAAATAAATTCCATGATATAATACTTGCTATTTCCTTTAATAAATCCTTTGATGGGTAGCAATTAAATTTATAATAATAATTGTCGCAAAAGGTATATAGCATGTTTTCTCTTGCAATAAGTAAGCTATCTCCTTGCCACTCATATCCATATGTACTTTTAAATGCCATAATTGAATACTCAATCCATTCGTTTTCATTATTTACATTTTCATTAATTACTCTCAATTTTCTGTCTAACATTCCTATTCTATCAATAACTGGAATAATATCTCCTGAAGTAGTATCATATCGACTTATTAAATACGGAGCTTCTCCACATGTTATTTCTAGTCTAATATCATTAACATAATCTTTCCAAGTTTTATTTTTTGGAAATTCTATCTTTTTTTTATTAGTCTTCCAACTATCCGTTAATTCTTTATTAAATACATTTTCGTAACCAAACCAACAGGTATCTACAATATTGTTTTGCATATTACAAACCCAAGCAGGAGTAAACACTTCTCCTTTATCCTTTGATCTTTTTTCTTGTTCCATCTTACTCTTTTTTATTCTTGGTTTAATAACACTACCATTGTAACTGATTATTTGTTCTATTTTTATTTCATCATTTGGTTTGTAATAGTTGCCTCTATTAATATAATTATCTGTCCCCCATAATATGTTTTTTCCAGTAGTATTATCTTTTAATAATATGGATAGTAAATCATAGTCAAATTGAAAAATATTATTTTCTTTTATATCAATTTTTTCTTCAAACAATATGATCACCTCCATAATAACTCTCTTATTAAATTATATCATATTTTCATGCTTTAATCATTGATATGAGGTAAAATCAGAGAAAAAACATATGCACTAGGAAGTTGCATATGCTTCAAATTTAGTTACTATGTCAGATTCCATTTTAGTAGTTACTCTTACATATATATTATAAGTTGTTTCAATTGTACTATGACCTAGTCTTTTTGAAACAGCTTTTATATCAGCTCCAGCTTCTATTAATCTAGTTGCATGAGTATCTCTAAAATCGTGGAATCTACATGGTATTCCTAACTCATAATGAATAACTTTAAATGGATATTTAACAGTATCAGTTCCCTCATATATCCCATTTTTCTTAACAAATACAAAATGTACTTCTGGTAATGAAACTTCTATTTCAGTATTAGCATTTACTATTTTTATTTCTTTCTTATTATTATATGGATTTATTACTTCTTTAGCATAATGTTTCATATACATATCTCCATATTCCTCTTTATTCTTTTCTTGCTGATTTTTATATTCTCTTAGTGCATTTACAAGAGTATCTCCTATTTCAATAGTTCTATGACTACTAGGTGTTTTACAAGTTCCAAAATACCACACTGTTGTTGAATTACCACTGATATGTCTTTTCTTAGTTCCACCAGCTTGATTCTTTTTTAAAATATTCCTATCAACCCTTAATGTTTTCTTTTCAAAATCAATATCTTCCCAAGTTAATCCAAATACTTCTGATACACGAAGTCCAGTATGGTATGCAGTTAAAAAAGCATAATAGGCACACGGATTGTTAGTAAATCTATTAAGTATTTTATCTATTTCTTCTTTTGTAAATATATGTGCTGGATCACTATCTGGAATATCATATCTAGGTAATCTTACTTTATCAGCTGGATTAGATTTAATAAAATGAACAATCTCGTATGCATATCCAAATGATGTTTTTAATACTTTTAATATATTCTTCAAAAAATTTTTAGAATAACTACCATCCAAATATACCTTATTAATAAACTCTTGAAGTGTTGCAGTAGTAATAGTTGATAATTTATAACACCCTATTTTTGGTTTAATATGAATTCTTATAATACTTTTATATGCTTCTATTGTATGATATTTTAAATTTATTTCACAGTGTTCTTTCATCCAATAGTCTAGATAATCACTATAAGATATTTCATTTGGAGTAAAAGCATGACCAGTATTCATATATTCTGAATATGCTTTAATTCCTGCTTTCATCGCTTCATTTCTTGTAGGAAATCCACTCTTATTTTGATACTTTCTTTTACCATCTACTGAGGCAATTTGAAATTGATATTGAAAAACATTACCTCTTTTTTGAACATAAACATTACCCATTGTTTTTCCTCCTTTTCTAATATGAATTGGAGAAAAAAAGATAGCAATTGAATGCTATCTTAATGTTTTTTTAAATTTGTTTGTAAATGTTTTTTCCTTTATTTATAAGGGCAAGAGCCATTTTTTACAAACATTTTGTAATTTTTACAAACAAATTACAAACATTTTGGCTTTTTTTACGATTTTTTAAAATCTTTAAATCCTCGCAAACCCTTTATTTATAAGCTATTTGCCACAGCATTGCTTATATTTTTTCCCACTTCCACATGGACATGGATCATTTCTACCAACTTTATTCTTCTTTTTAACTGTTCTACTTACTTTTTCCTTTCCATCATCAGCTGATCCTTTAAGGGTTTGTTTGACTGTTTGTACTTGCCTTATCTCTACTTTAAGAAGAAATAACACTGTATCATTTGCTATTTTATCAAGAAGGTTTTCAAACAATTCATATCCTTCTAGTGTATAAGCTCTTATAGGGTTTGTTTGACTATATCCTCTAAGTCCTATACCTTCTTTTAGGTGTTCCATGGTATTCATATGTTCTACCCAATTTGAATCAATTACTCTAAGATAAATACTTTTTTCAAAAATGTTAACATTTGGTAAATCTTTTATTTTCTTTTCATAATCTTTAACCACAAGTTTAGTAATATATTCTACTACTTCTTCATCTTTAAAATTTAATATATCTTTTGTTTTTAAATTTTTATTTCTTAAAAAATTAGTGTTTACATATTCTACTATTTCTGATTTATCAAATTCAGTTAGAAAACCTTCTGGAGCTAAATGTGATTCACAAAGAGCTGCTATAGCATCTTTAAAATTTCCTAAAATATTTTCATGAATATCTTCTGAATCTATTATTTCATTTCTTTTTTGATAAATAATTTCTCGTTGTTCATTTAAAACATTATCATAATCAAGAAGATTCTTTCTTATATCATAGTTATTCCCTTCCACTCTTTTTTGAGCTGTTTCAATACTTCTTGTTAATGTTTTACTTCTTATAGCCATTGTTTCATCAACGCCAAGTGATACTAGCATATTTTTTATTCTATCAGTACCAAATCTTCTCATTAAATCATCTTCAAAAGAAACAAAGAACTGACTCATTCCAGGGTCTCCTTGTCTTCCTGAACGACCACGAAGCTGATTATCTATTCTTCTTGCTTCATGTCTTTCTGTTCCTATAACACAAAGGCCTCCGAGTTCTCTTACACCTTCACCAAGCTTAATATCGGTTCCACGACCAGCCATGTTTGTGGCAAGAGTTATTGCTCCTTGCTGGCCTGCTTTTGCTATTATTTCCGCCTCTCTTTGATGATTTTTAGCATTTAATATTTCGTGTTTTAATCCTGCCTTTTTTAAAAGTTCTGATAGTCTTTCGTTTGACTCAACTGATATTGTACCAATAAGAATAGGTCTTTTTGTTGCATGAATTTCCTTTATAGTTTTTATAATAGCGTTATATTTCCCTTTTTCATTTGCATAAACAAGATCAGCTAAATCTTCCCTAATAACGGGCTTATTCGTAGGTATTTGAATAACATACATATTATAAATATTTCTAAATTCTTCCTCTTCGGTCTTAGCTGTTCCAGTCATGCCTGATAATTTATTGTACATTCTAAATAAGTTTTGAAAAGTAATTGTTGCCATAGTTCTTGTTTCCTCATTGATTTGAACACCTTCTTTAGCTTCTATTGCTTGATGTAGCCCTTCAGAATATTGTTTTCCATACATTAATCGGCCTGTAAATTGGTCCACTATTATAACTTCACCATTTTCAATAACATAATCAACGTCTTTAGCAAAACCATAATTAGCTTTTAATGCTTGATTAATAAGATGAACCATTGCTGAATTATTTATATCATATAAGTTTTTTATATTTAAAATGGCTTCAACTTTTTTACTACCTTCTTCAGTTAATGAAGCATTTTTAGTTTTTGCATCTACTGTATAATCAGTATCTTCTTGTAATTTCTGAACAGCTCTATTTGCATCAGCATATAACCTTTGAGACTTCATAGGCTCACCACTTATAATAAGAGGGGTTCTAGCCTCATCTATTAATATTGAGTCTACTTCGTCAATAATACAGTAATTAAGTGGTCTCTGACTTCTTTCTGATGCATCAACAACCATATTATCTCTTAAATAGTCAAATCCTATTTCATTGTTTGTTGAATATGTAATATCACAGTCATATATTTCTTTTTTTTCTTTTGACGACAAAGCTTGTAGGTTTACTCCTACTGTTATTCCTAAAAGATCATAAATTGGCTTCATCCATTCGGCGTTTCTTTCTGATAAGTATTCGTTTGTAGTTACAACGTGAACTCCTTTACCAGATAAAGAATTTAAATAAGCAGGAAGAACTGTTGTTAAGGTTTTCCCTTCACCAGTTTTCATTTCAGCTATATTTCCATAATGAATAGCAAGAGCTCCGATTAATTGAACATAAAATGGTTTTTCCCCTATTCCTCTAAAACAAGCTTCCCTTGCAAGAGCCATTGCCTCAACCAAAATATCTTCCTCTGTTTCTCCTTTAGAAATTCTTTTTTTAAACTCTTCTGTTTTTTTAGAAAAATCTGAATCTTTAAGTTTACTCATTTCTTCTGAAAGATTATCTATATTGTCAGCAATTTTTTCAAATCTTTTTAATTCCTTATATTCATTATCAAAAAGTTTTTTAAAAAAACTCATTGTTTATCACCTCGCTTAAATATTATAACATAACAACACAACATTTAAAAAGAGGAACTAACCTCTTATTTAACATTCATTATTCCGTATGAACCATCTTTTCGAAGATATAATACCGACACACAATTTTCATCCAAGTTTTTAAAAGCGAAGAAGTCATGGTTAAGTAGTTCCATTTGCATTATTGCTTCTTCCTCATCCATTGGTTTTGAAATAATGTTTTTTCTCTTAACTATTTTTTCTTCGGGCTCTTCTAAGCCTTCATAATCTAAATTCATTTCAAATTCCGGAACACTTTTATATATTTTCTTTAATCTAGTTTTGTTCTTTCTTATTTGTCTTTCTAATTTATCAATAATTAAATCAACCGCTGCATATAAATCATTATGGCTTTCTTCAGATCTGATGGTAAACCTTGATGTTGGAATAGTAACTTCAACAGTTTGATTATTATTTTTTACGCGAATAATAACATTGCATTTTATTTCTTCACTATTTTCAAAGTATTTATCAAGTTTAGAAATCTTTTCCTCAATATGTTCTTTAATTGCTTTTGTGACTTCAATTTTATCGCCACGAATACTAATTTTCAATATATCATCTCCTAAAAAAATTATAACAAATTTTTTAAGAAATATCTATATAGTTAAGTAAGCTCTATAATCTTAATTATAAATTCTGAAACTAAAAAACTAATAGCAAATGCTATTAACATAACAAATATTTTGGCTTCAATAATATGGTTCTTTTTAAAAAAACCATTAAAATTTATACCAGTTAAACTAAAAATAGTTACTATTAATACTAAAAAATAAATATATATTTTATAATTCATTATGCATTCCTTGCTCTATATTATTTATTTTATTTATTCTTCTTAAATGTTTATATTCATAAGCAGGTTTAGTATTAATAAAGGTATCAACTATTTTACATATTTCATCAAAAGAAGAATTACTAGAAATACATATAATATTTGCTGAATTATGATTTCTTGAAAAAAAGGCATCATCAATGTTTAAACATCGAGCAGCTCTAATTCCTGGAACTTTATTAGCAGCAATACTCATTCCTATACCGGTTCCACAAATTAATACACCAAGATTATCTTTATCTTTTAAAACATTTTTTGCAACCTCAAAAGCAAAGTCAGGATAATCATCTGTTTCATTATGTTTTTTTACAGGACCAAAGGCTTCTTTGTTATTCTTTTTTAAATATTTAATTATTTTTGCTTCAATATCTACTCCACGATGATCAGATGCTACATATATTTTCATATTTCCTCCTATTGTCATTATATAACATAATCAAGCAAATAAAAACAAAAAACTTTATGCTTTTTGTTTGTCGTCAATACCATATCTACGATTGAATTTTTCTATATTTCCTGTCTTCTTAGCCTTTCCTTGGGCCCCTGTGTAAAAAGGATGACAGTCTGAACAAATTTCAACATTAATTTCTTCTTTTGTTGCTTTTGTTTTAAATGTGTTTCCACATATACAAGTTACTGTCGCATCTTTCATTTCTGGATGTATATTAGTTTTCATCTTTATCCTCCTTCCCATACTAAACGATTAGTATAGTTCCGCATTACTAGAATAGTATATCATACTATTATGCTAACGCAAGTTTTTTTATTGTTAATCTTCTTCTATAAACTCGATTTGGGCACCAATCTTTTTTAGTTTAGAAATTATTTTTTCATAACCTCTTAATATATGTTCAATATCACTGATAATTGTTGTTCCTTCAGCAATAAGTCCTGCTACTACTAAGGCTCCTCCACCTCTTAAATCTGTTGCATTTACTCTTCCACCTTTTAATTTTGTTTTACCTGTTATAATTAAATGATTATTATCTACTAATTCAATATTTGCTCCCATATCAGTTAGATAAGGAATATGTTGCATTCTATTTTCCCATATGGTTTCTTCAAAATAAGATTTTCCATTAGCTTGAGTAAGTAAAACCGTCATTGGTTGTCCCAAATCGGTTGGAAAGCCTGGGTATACCAATGTTTTTATATTTATTGGTTTAAAATTATCTGTTTTACTAATAATCAACCCTTTCTCATCAATATGATATTTTATTCCCATATCTTTTAGTTTGCTTAATAATGCTTCATTTGTTTTAGCTTCAAAATCAACTATTCTTAAATTTTCTCCTAACAAGGCGCCTATCAATACATAAGTTCCCGCTTCTATACGGTCTGGCAAAACACTAATATTTGCTGCGTGCATTTTTTTCACACCTTCAATAATTATTTCCGAAGTACCTGCTCCTTTAATCTTAGCCCCCATTAAATTTAGATAATCTGCTATGTTAATAATTTCTGGTTCTTTGGCAGCATTTTTAATTATTGTTATTCCTTTAGCTTTTGTTGCTGCAAACATAATATTAATTGTTGCGCCTACTGATGCGAAACCTAAATTAATTGTTGTTCCAATTAATTCATCTGCTTTTATTATATATTTATGATTTTCCTCACAATGGGTAATCGTTGCACCTAGTGCCTCAAAACCACTTAAATGTAAATTAATTGGTCTACTACCTATATTACATCCACCAGGAAAAAAAACTTCAACATATTTATATTTGGCTAAAAGAACCCCAATAAAATAATAAGAAGCTCTAAGTTTATGAGATAAATCTTCTGGAATTAATTTGTTATTCATATTTGTGGAATCAATTCTAACAACATCTTTTTCTATTTCTACTTTTACATCTAGCAATCTAATAATTTCAAACAAAGCATCTCTATCTGAAATATCTGGAACGTTTTTAATCTCACAAGGCCCATCAGCTAGGAGAGACGCAGGCATTAATGCTACTGCACTATTTTTTGCCCCACCAATAGTAATCTCGCCTGAAAGCTTTTTACCTCCAACGATTTTTATCTTTTTCATCATTCACCTTCTATTCAAAAGTTTTTTTGTTTTTATTATAGTCTGTTTTATATTGCTTGTCAAATGCTTTACAAACTTAATGTAAATTTACTTTATAACAATTGGTAACACTTGTTTTTATTTATTTATAATATATATATATCTTTCAAAATCATTTAAATCTTTTTTTATTTCAATATTTGCTTTAGGAAACAACTCTTTGGCCATCTTTATAACCTTTGATCCTTGTTTGTCTCCAATTTCAAAAGCAATAATACTCTTTTTTGCTAATATATCAATTGCTTTTTCTAAAATTACCCTATAAAAATATGTTCCATCTTCATTTGAATAAAGAGCATTATGGGGTTCATGCTTTGTTTTAGGATCTATTTTCTCTTTCATAGAAATATATGGTGGATTTGAAATTATTACATCAAAATTACCAAAAGAAGAAAAATCCTCTATGGCTTGCTTTACAAAATTAATTTCTACATTATTAATCTCGGCATTTTTTTTCGCAACCTCAAGAGCATCCCTTGAAATATCAACAGCTGTAACTTCACATTTAATATTTTTTTTCAAAGCAATACTAATACAGCCGCTCCCAGTACCAATATCAAGAGTTTTCGGATTTATAAAATTATATTTTTTTAATAATTTCAAGGTGTCATCAACTAAATATTCGGTTTCAAATCTCGGAATTAAAACTTTTTCATTAACAATAATTTTATTACCAAAAAAATCTACATTTCCAATTAAATATTGTACTGGATACCCTTCTTTATATTTTTTTATAGCTTCTTCTTGTTTACTTTTTTCTATATATTTTTTTATTAAATCGATATCATAATTATTCATTTTTTAATACCTGCTAACTTTAAACGCATATCTTCGTTAATTAAAGCTTCAATGATTGGATCTAAATAACCGTCCATAACCTTATCAAGTTCCATAATAGAAAAATTTATTCGATGATCGGTAACTCTATTTTGTGAATAATTATAAGTTCTAATTTTTTCACTCCTGTCACCCGTGCCTATTTTACTTTTTCTTTCTTCTGCTTCTGACAACTGTTGTTTTTCCATTAAATCATTATTAATTTTATTTTTTAATAACGACATTGCTATCTCCTTATTTTTAAGTTGACTTCTTTCTGTTTGACATGTAACTACGATTCCTGTTGGAACATGTGTAATTCTTACTGCAGAATTACTTGTATTAACTGATTGCCCTCCTGCACCAGAGGAATGGAACACATCTATTTTTAAATCACTTTCTTTTATTTCCACATTTACATCTTCATATTCTGGCATCACCAAAACAGTTACCGTTGAAGTATGTACTCTGCCTTGACTTTCGGTTTCTGGAACTCTTTGAACTCTATGTGATCCACTTTCGTATTTCAGTTTAGAATAAACATTTTCTCCTTTAATTAAATATTCTATTTGAGAAAAACCACCCGAAGTTCCTTCGATTGAATTAATAATTTCTATTTTCCATCCATTCTTTTCTGCATAATAAGAATACATTCTAAAAAGATCCCCAGAAAAAATATTTGCTTCATCTCCTCCAGCAGCTCCTCTTATTTCCATAATAACATTTTTTCCATCATTTTCATCTTGAGGAACTAACAATATTTCAAGTTTATTAAATAATGTTTCTTTCTCTTTTTCCAAAACAATAAGCTCCTCAGAGGCTATCTCGTTTAACTCTGGGTCCGCAAGCATTTTATTTGCTTCATCAATCGAAGATAAAACCTTTTTGTATTTTTTATATATAGTAACCGTCTTTTCTAAATCACTTTTTTCTTTTGAATACTTTTTTAATAAATTATAGTCATTTAATACTTCTTGCTTCAACAAAAGTCTATCTAATTCATTATATTTATCGATTATTGCTTCAAGCCTTTCAATCATATTTTCACTTCCTTTGATTTAATTGTTACATAATATTATGAGTTTGTTTCATCTTCATCAATTACATATAATCCCTCAAGCCCGTCACTATCATCATCGGTTATATCATCGTCATCGCTTGAGCTGTCATAATAAATGTCTCCCTCATCTTCATCAAAATCATCTGTTAAAATATTTGTATCCAGTTCAAGAAGATCTTCTTCATCTTCGATTAAAACGTTAGGAGTGTGTTTTATTTTTAAATCACAAAAGCCTTGCTCTAGTATTATAAATCTTTTATCAGTTGAAATGAGTTCAAAAAAATCACTTATTTTTGTTTCAAAAACATCATCACTTAAATTTTTAATTTTACAAATAGTTTTAAAAATATCAACTATTTTCATTTTTCTTTTTTCTTCTTTTAAAATTAATTCCGCAAGTTCACTATAATTCATAGTTTCTAATTCTTCATTAGATAATACATTAGTCATATTAATTACATCCTTTCTTCAGGTATAACCCCAATTAAATTTAAAGCATTAAATAATGTTATCTTTGTTGCTTTTAATAAATTTAAATTTTCATTTGTTTCTGTTTTATTATCTGTTATTATGCGATATTTTTCATAAAATGAATGAAACAATGTTGCCAAGTTAAATATATAATTTGTTATTAAATGTGGTTCTTCTTTATTTCCCGCTTTTTTAACAATTTCAGGAAATCTATATATTAAACTTAATAACTCTATTGCTGTATCATCTTTAATATATTTATATTCTTCTATATTAGTAATTTCTTTATTTACATTTAAGATAGAACACATTCTAGCATAAGCATAGCTTACATAATATATAGGATTTTCATTTGTTTTTGACTTAGCTAATTCTATATCAAAATCCATTTGAGTATCAAGAGAGCTTTTGGAAAAGTAATATCTTGATGCATTTACTCCTACTTCTCTTATAAGATCTCTTAGATAAATTATATTACCTTCTCTTTTATGCATTGTTACTACTTTATTGTTTTTAACAATTCTAACTAACTGCAATAATTTAACATCTAGTTTAGAATCATCATAATCCAGCGCTTTTAAAGAGCTTTTCATTCTTGGAACATATCCATGATGATCTGTCCCTAAAATAGTATAAAGTCTATCAAAACCCCTTTTAAACTTGTCTTGATGATATAAAATATCTGGTACTATATATGTTGGATTTCCATCACTTTTTATTAGAACACGATCCTCGGTATCATATATATCACTACTTTTAAACCAAGTTGCGCCATCCTTTTCATATATATAACCATTTTTTCTCATCGTTTTAATCAAATCTTTAATTGAATATTTTTCACGAATCTCTTTTTCTGAAGTTATAGTATCATATTCAACTCTAAATTCTTTTAAATCTTGAAATATTTGATCACTAATATATTTAATTCCTGCATCTTTAAATATGTCTAAATCATTATCTTTTAAAGAACACTTATACTTCTCATATAATTGTTCTGCAATTTGTTTGATTTCTTTTCCGGGATAACCATCTTCTGGGAATTCATTTTCAATCTTACACAAATCTAAATAATTACTTTTTATAGATTTTCCTAATTTGTTTACTTGAACACCCGCATCATTCATATAATATTCTTTAGTAACATCATAACCAAGGAATTTTAAGATGCGAGCAAGCGAATCACCATATGCAGCCCCTCTTGCATTACCAACATGAAGTATTCCTGTTGGATTAGCACTAACAAACTCAATATTTATTTTTTTTCCCTTTCCACACAAAGAAGAGCCATATTTATTTTTTTCTTTTAATATGGTATTTATATTTTTAAATAAATAATCTTTTTTTAAATAAAAATTTATAAATCCAGGTTCAACTATCGCTATTTTTTCAATGTTGTCGTTTTTTATTAAAAAAGCAATTTCTTGAGCTATTTCCATTGGTCTTTTTTTAAATTTTTTTGCTAATCTCATACCTATATTAGAGCTATAGTCACCATTTTCTTTTGTTTTTGGAACTTCAACGCTTACTTCTTCATCCGTTATGCCCATTTTTTTTAATGCTTCATTAATTAAAGCAGTTATTGTTTCTGTCATAAACATCATTTCCTTTTCGCTTTTTTTCTAAAACATTATAGCATACAAGATTTTAAAATGCATCATATATCTTGTTTTTTATTATTATATTTAATTTTATATTTAAAGAGTATCTATTTCCGTATCAACCAAATCGCTACTATTATCATCAGAAAGTGTATCTAATACTTCAATTTTTGGTTCTTTACTTACCGAAGGCGCACTACTAAATATATTATCTATTTCACTTAAATTTTTCAAAGGTTCTATTTTTGACTCCTCTGCAGTTGTTGTATTAAAAGTAAAAAGCGGATTTATTGCATCTGTCATAACCATATTTGCACTTTCATCTTCAAGAGCATTAAAAAACTTGTTTTTTCTAGTTTCACCAAGTTCTATACCCATAGATGTTGATGACCTTTGAATTGGTATTGTTGCTGGATTTGAAGATGCCACTTTTTTTGGCTTTGGCTTTTCATGAACCTTATATTCTAAATTTATTTTATCATTTAATTGTTTTACAGTGAGTCTTTCATTAATAATTGCCTCTAGAAGTTTTTTCTGATCTTCTTCTTTTTCAATTGATAATAACGATCTACCATGTCTTTCTGATATTTTTTTCGTCGTTATAGCATCTTGAACATCAGGATGTAAATTAAGCAATTTAAGCTTTGATTGTAAAACATCTAAAGGAATACCTATTTTTTTTGATAATTGTTCTTCGGACATAAATCCTTGATCTAAAAGCGCTTTATACGATTTTGCTTCTTCAATTGCAGATAATTCTTCCCTTTGAACATTCTCAACAACAGAAATTTCAGCACTTTTTTTATCATCTATGTTAGCAATTACAGCAGGCACAGAAGTAAGGCCTGCCATTGTAGCCGCCTTATATCTTCTTTCTCCTGCTATTATTTCATATTTATCGCCCATTCTTCTTAAAACAAGAGGTTGAATAATACCATGCTCTTTTATTGAATTTGCTAGGTCTTCTAATCCACCATCATTAAAATTCAATCGTGGTTGAAAACGATTTGGCAATATATCTTCTATAGCAATATTTAAAACACTAGAATCAAAATTCATAGTACTGCCCCTTATCTTTATATCAATAATACTCTAATTTTTAGTTTTTTGCAATAATGTTTTCCCTTAAATATTTGGTTTTCCATTTTTTATTTCTTTTTAAAATTGTATTATAATCTTTTATATCTTTTGAAATTGTTTTTTTAAATAATATTACAAGATTTCTTACATTATTTTCATCTAAATCACAATTTATAATATCGTATTTTTCTATGTTTAAATCCTTTTTATGTTTTTCTAAAATAATCTTTTCTTCATCAAAAGCTCCCTTCATCAATATAACTTTTCCTTCTTTTTTTATTAAAGGAATACAAAGCTCTGAAATTATATCTATAAATGCTACTGCTCTTGATATACATATATCATATTTATTAAGATTATTTTTTGCATAATTTTCTGCCCTATCATTTATCACATTAATATCTTTTAAATTTAATAGTCTAATAAGTTCTAAAATAAATTTTGTTTTCTTGTTATTAGAATCAATTATTGTAAGTCTTATGTTTGGGAAAAAGATTTTTAGGACAACGCCTGGAAATCCGGCTCCAGAACCAACATCAATTACCGAGGTGTTTTGTTTAAAATCATGTGCTTTATAGGCCGTTAATGAATCATAAAAATGTTTCAAATATACTTCTTCTTTTTTTATAATTGATGTTAGATTAGTATGAGTATTATACTCTATTAGAATATTGTAATACTTTTCAAGCAAGTTTAATTTTTTTTCATCAACTTCAATACCTATTTCTCTAAGTTTATTTATAAATTTATTTATTTTCATCTTTGCTATATTCCTTTTTTAAATAAATTAATAAAAGTGAGATATCTACAGGATTAACACCACTAATTCTTGATGCTTGAGCTATATTTAAAGGTCTTATTTCTTCAAGTTTGCTTCTTGCTTCAGAAGCGATGTTTTTTATTTTAGTATAATCTATATCTTCGGGAATCTTTTTTTCTTCTAGTTTTGCTAATTTTTCGATTGCCCTATACTCTTTTTGAATATAACCAGAATATTTTGTTTCTATCTCTACTTCTTCTATTGCATCTTTACTAAACATTGATAAATCAACAAAGTTTTTTAAAAATTCAATACTTATCTCAGGTCTATTTAATAAACTTAACAAATTTATATTACTAGCTGGCACATTAATATTATTAATTTTAAAAATTTCTTTAACTTCTTCATTTATGTGAAGTTTTTTATCTTTTAATATCTGTTTTAGTTTTTCTATTTCATTAACTCTTTTTTTAAAAATCTCATATTTTTCTTTAGATACCGATCCTATTTTATAACCTTTTTCAGTAAGTCTTATATCAGCATTATCATGTCTTAATATTAATCTATATTCCGCTCGTGATGTAAGCATTCTATATGGATCAATAATTCCTTTTGTAACTAAATCATCTATTAATACTCCAATATATGCATCATATCTTTTCAAAATAAATGGTTCTTTCTTTTTTAATTTCAAAACAGCATTAATACCTGCCATAATTCCTTGAGCTGCTGCCTCTTCATAACCGGAAGTTCCATTTATTTGTCCGGCAGTAAATAAATTTTTTATAATTTTATTTTCTAAACTAGCGTTAATTTGAATTGGATCAATAGAATCATATTCAATTGCATAAGCATATTTTGAAATTACTGCATTTTCCAAACCTTCTAAAGAATGAAGCATTTTTTCTTGAACATCTCTTGGCATTGATGTTGAAAAACCTTGTAAATACCATTCATCATAATAGATACTTTCTGGTTCTAAAAATAGTTGATGTCTTTCCTTATCTGAAAAACGCACAATCTTATCTTCAATAGATGGACAATATCTTGGCCCTACTGCCCCTTTTGTAAGATATCCTCCATACATAGCGCTTCTATCTAAATTTTCATTAATTATCTTATGTGTTTTTGCATTTGTATAAACCAAATAACATTTTTGCTGTTCATTTATTTTATATTGTGGTTTTATATCAAAAGAAAAAGTCCAGTAATGATCATCACCCTTTTCCTCTTTTAAAACATTAAAATTAATGCTATCTCCTTTTATTCTTTGAGGTGTTCCTGTTTTTAATCTTTTAATATTAATACCATATTTTTTTAAATTTAATGATAAAAAGTTACTTCTTTTTTCTCCATGTGGTCCACTTACTATGTTTTCATCGCCTATTAGTATATTTGAATTTAAGTATGTTCCTGTTGTAAGAATTACAATTTTACTTTCAAATCTCTTGTTATCTGATAAAATTACTCCCTTAACTTGATTATTTTTAATAATTATATCTTCTACCATTCCTTCTTTAAGAATTAATTTTTTTGTTTCATCAAGATATCTTCTCATAACTTTAGGATAAACTTTTTTATCTATTTGTGCTCTTAATGCCCTTATAACTGGTCCTTTAGAATTATTTAACATTTTTATTTGAAAATGTGATTCATCGGATGCTTTTCCCATTAGACCACCCAAAGCATCTATTTCTCTTACTATAACTCCTTTTGCACTTCCTCCAATAGATGGATTACACGCCATATCAGCAATATTATTTAAATTTGATGATAATAGTAATGTATTAAATCCCATTTTAGCACAAATATGAGCTGCTTCTATTCCTGCATGACCAGCACCAACTACAATTATATCGTACATAATATTTTCACTTCCCTACGCAAAAATCTTTAAATAATCTATTTACAAGATCTTCTTCATATCTTTCACCTAATATCTCACTTAAATATTCATAACATGCTCGTAAGTCAGTTTCAATCATATCTATAGGAATATTATTTTTTAAAGAATTTAATCCATTAATTAATGAATCATTAGCTTTTTTTATTAAGTCTAATTGTCTTGAATTTGAAAGATAAGTTAAGTCCCTATTGATTTCACTTATGTTAAATTTTTCTATTAATTTATTTTTAAGATTATCTAGTCCGTCTAATGTTTTAGCATTACCATAAACAATTTCAAAATTTGTAATTATCTTCTTATGTTTTAGATCATCTTTATTTGCGAAAATTATTGTTTTATTAATGTCTAATTTATTTAAAATTTTTTTATCTTCCTTTGTAATCCCTGTTGTTGCATCAATTACAAATAATATAACATCACACTTTTGAATAATTTCCAAACTCTTTTCAACACCAATTTTCTCTACAACATCTTTTGTCTCTCTTATTCCTGCAGTATCTACTAATTTAACCTCAATACCATTTAATGATACTACTCCCTCAACAATATCTCTAGTAGTGCCTGCAACATCTGTTACAATTGCTCTTTCTTCATCTAATAAACTATTTAATATACTACTTTTTCCAACATTAGGCTTACCAACTATAGCGACCATTATCCCATTTGAAACAATTCTTCCATATTCAGATTCTTTTACTAATTTAGATAAATATTTGGCTATTTCATTTAATTTTTCATTTAATAATTTCTTTGTAATAACTAAATTATCTGTATATTCAGGATAATCAATATTTACTTCAATATTTGCCATTAAAGATAATAACATATCTCTAATCTCGTTAATTTTTATTGTTAGTTTACCCCCTATTTGATTAAGAGAAAGTTTTCTTTTAGAATCTGTTTTAGCCATAATAAGATCATTAACTGCTTCTGATTCTAATAAATTAATTCTTCCATTTAAGAAAGCTCGTTTAGTAAATTCCCCTGGTTCTGCAAGTCTACAGCCTTTATCAAGTAAAATTCTAAGTATCATATTGGTAGTGTTATATCCTCCATGACAATTTATTTCTACAATGTCTTCTTTTGTATATGTTTTGGGACTTCTCATAACCATTAATAGAACTTCATCAATTATTTCCTTATTATAAATTATTTTTCCATACTTAATAACATGTGTTTCTTTACTTTTTATTTCATTAGAAAAAATACTCTGAACTATTTTAATTGCTTCAGATCCACTTACTCTAATAATAGATATAGCACCTATTCCTTGTGCTGTTGAAATGGCACAAATTGTATCATCCATATTTTTTCCTTTGCAACGGTATTATAGCATAAATCCACAGATATATGTAATTATAATAAAAAAACTATGCTTTAACATAGTTTATTTTACTGGACTAATAACAACATGACGGTTTGGTTCTACTCCTTCGCTTTTTGTAGAAACTCCTTTAAATTTTGTTAAAGCGCTATGAACTATTCTTCTTTCATAGGCATTCATGTTTTCCATTTTAACTTCAATATTAGTTCTTTTTACCTCTCTTGCGATTTGTCTTGCAAGTCTTTTAATTCTTGCTTCTTTTTTATCTTTATAATTTTCAACATCAAGAAAAATCATAAAATATAAATCTGTTTCTAATTGAATTTTTTGTTTAACAATTGTTTCTAAAGCTCTTAACGTGTTCCCGTTATGTCCTATTAAAATATTGTTATTATCAGAATACATTCTTATTATAACTTTATCTTCTTGTTTCTTTGTTTCAAAAGATACCTCAAGACCTAATTTTTCAACAATTTCTTTTAAAAATTCTTTAGCATACGAATATATATCTGCTTTTTTATATATTGTTACTTCATTTACTGTCCCTTTAAAAAGACCTTTTTTTTGTTCTGAATCCTTATAAACAATATCATCTTTTGTCAAACCTGTCTCTTCACAAAACTCTTCTAAAATAGAATCGATGTCTTTTCCTTTTTTAACTATTTTTTCCATATTTTAGCCCTTCTTTCAATTTTAATTTATCATTTATTTTCTTTTTTCTTGGATTCCTTTTTATATCTTTGTTTTTTTCAATTACTTTCATTATATATGTTTGTATAATTATAAAAGAATATGTAACTATCCAATAAATTGCTATAGCTGTAGGAAGAGAAAAGGATGTAAAACCTATAAGTACAGTCATAACTATTAACATTGTATTCATTTGATTTTTACCATCTTCTTGATTAGAAGCTTGTGATTGTTTCATTGTGTATTTAAACGAAAAGAACGTAGTTAATATAATTAATAAAATTAAAATTATATATCCATATTGTTGTTTTTCAAATAAACCAACGCTTGGTGTTGTGCCTAAATTATAACCAAAAATTTCTCCCTCATAAATTGCTGGTATTTTATATATAGCTTGTAAAAAAGCGAAAAAGATTGGTAATTGAATTAATGCTAACAAACAACTTAATACTGGATTTATTTTATATTTATTATATATTTTTTGAATTTCAGAAGCACGCATCATCATTTCTGTCTTATCATTTGAATTAGCATATTTTTTTTCTATCCTTTTTATTTCCGGCATTGCTTTTTGCATTTGTTTACTTTGATTTTGACTTTTTATATTAAATGGTAATATAATTATTCTTATTAATAAACCAATAACTATTAATGACACTGCTAAATATGATTTTGTTAATCCCATATATTTAAATAAATTTCCTAATTTTAATAATATAAATGCTAAAGGTTTTACAAATAAAAATTGCCATAAACTGCTCGTTTTTGTAGAATTCATCTTAAATTTATTACATTCTGGTAAATCCTCTAGTTTAGTTTTCATTTGATCAGAATATTTTTCATAAAGTTTATATGTTTCTGTATTTTTCGATGGTTTACAATATATTTCTCTTTGTAAACTTTGTCCTGTTTCTTTACTTGTTACTATTTTATTATTCTTATCAATTATTAAATTTTTAGCACCACATCCAGTTATACATAACATTAGAAACAATAATATTATTATTTTAAATTTATTTTTCATGTATTTCTCCTATTACTTTTTTAAAATTATTTAATTTTTCATCAAATGATATTTTTGTAAACTCTTCCTTTACTATTATAATATAATTTTTATTTTTTGGAAATAAATTTTTTGTCTTAAAAATTATTTCTCTCATTTGTCTTTTTACTTTATTTCTTAATACTGCTTTTTTAAATTTTTTAGACACTCCTATTCCAAACTTTGGATTTTCTTCTTCTTTTTCAATGTAAAATATAGCATAAAAAGCATTAGAAATTTTTTTTCCTATTTTAATAATTTTATTAAACTCAATACTTGATTTAATCCTGTCTTTCTTTTTCATAATATTCCACATAGAAAAAAACCCACTAAAAAGTGGTTATTTTGATAATTTTTTTCTTCCTTTTCTACGACGAGAATTTAATATATTTCCGCCTTTTCTTGCAAAAAAACCATGTTTCTTTTTCATTTTTCTTTTATTTCTTTGAAATGTTCTCTTCATAATAATCACTCCTTTTTTCGTTTATATAGCATAACATCTTATTAGATACACTGTCAAGGTTAACAAACTAAAAGTTACCAACAAACAAACAACATCTTCTTTTTTATTTTGTTGATATCTTTTTTTTATTAACAACTTCATTTTGTTGAAAGTGTGGAAAACTTATGTTAGAGTAGTATTTATAAGAAAAAACGCTGTTTCTTTTTTGTGGAAAACTTGTAAATCAATTATTTAAACTTTATCTTTTTTTAAAAATAAGTTAAAATTAAAGTGTGGAAAATTAATTATGCGGGGTATAGGTATGAATATAGATATTATTTTTAAAAACTTTTTAAAAGAAGCCGAACAAGCAGTTAGCGAAAATTCGTATAATTTGTGGTTTTCAACTATAGAACCCATATCTTTTTTGGATGATAAATTTAAAGCTAAAGTTCCTATGGGAGTTCACAGGGATATGCTTTCTAATAATTACATAGATTTAATAGATAAAATTTTTTTTGAAATTACTGGTAAGAAAATTAAGATTGAATATATTACTGAAGAAGAATTTAAAAATGATATGGCAAATGAAGATGAAAAAGAAAACTCTTTGGATATTAAGGAAGAATGGAGCACTAATCTTAATCCTTCTCTTACTTTTGATAATTTTATAGTTGGGAAAAGTAATAATTTAGCTGTTATATCTGCCCACAAAGTTGCAGAAAATCCTGGAAAACTTCATAATCCCTTTTTTCTTTATGGTAAAAGTGGAATAGGTAAAACCCATTTAATGCATGCAATTGGTAATTTCATTGTACAAAATTCAAATAAAAAAGTTTTATATTGTACAAGTAATGATTTTGTTAATGATTATATTGGTATTGCTTATACAGAAAAAGGTAACGAATCAATTAACTATGCTAAAAATTTTAAAGAAAAATATCAAAACGTTGATGTTTTATTAATAGATGATATCCAATTTTTAGTTGGTGCTGATAAATCTCAACAAGAATTTTTTTATACTTTTACTGCTCTTTATAACAATCAAAAACAAATTATAATAAGTTCTGATAAATCACCAGATGATTTGAAAAAAATTGAAGAAAGACTTCGTAGTAGATTTATGAGTGGACTTCCTGTAGATATTTATCCTCCTGATTATGAATTAAGATGTAAAATAATAAAAGATAATATAAAAAACACTATTTTAGAAGATAAATTAAAAGAAGAAGTTATAGAATATATCGCAAACTCTTGTCAAAATGATGTAAGATTTATAAAAGGAACTATAAATAGATTAATGGCATATACTGCTATGATGGTTCCTAAAAAAGTTGATCTGGATTTTGCAGTTGAAGCTTTAAAAGATTATTTATCTGTTAATATATATGCCGATAATTCTATTTCTAAAATTCAAAAAGTTGTTGCAGATTATTTTAATATCACAGTAAATGATCTAAAAAGCAAAAGAAAAACAGCTGATATTACTAAACCAAGACATATTGCAATATATTTGTGTAGAGAAATGTCTGATGAAGGACTTGTTAAAATAGGAGCTAGATTTGGAGGTAGAGATCATTCCACTATACATGCTTCTGCAGAAAAAATATCAAGAGAAATTAGAAATGATGAAAAATTAAATGCTATTGTTAAAGAAATAAAAAATAAGTTATAATATTGTTAATAATTTTATTCATATAAATGCATAATATCAGTTAATGTTTAAAATTATCCACAAATATAACAGTATAATTATAATAATAAATATAAATAAAAGAAAGAAGGAAAAAAATGAAATTTACAATTGACAAAACCATAATACTTAATGCTTTAAATAATACTGTTAAAGCTTTATCTCAAAAAATAACAATACCAGTATTAAATGGAATAGTATTAAATGTTACTAAAAAAGGAATAGAATTACTTGCAAGTGATAGTGAATTATCTATTAAAATTTTAATAGATAAAAAAGATATTATAAATATTGAATCAGAAGGAAAAATTATTATTCAAAGTAGATATATATTAGATATAATAAAAAAGATGCCTTCAGACGTAATATCTTTTGAAGAATACAACAATAATATAAAAATATATTCAGATATAAATGAGTTTATATTAAATTGTTATGAACTTTCTGAATATCCAAATATTAATATTGAAAAAAGTAAAAATGTAATTACCTTAAATTCAAATATATTAAAAGAATGTATAAATCAAACTTCTTATGCAATGTCTCAACAAGAAGTAAGACCACTATTAACAGGATTAAATATGAAAATAAATGGAGATATATTTGAATGTATAGCAACAGACTCATATAGATTAGCAAAAAAGACAATTAAACTAACCCAAGCTATCGAAGAATCTGTAAATATCATAATTCCAGGAAAAAGTGTTAATGAATTAGTTTCAACTTTAAAAGAGGATATTGATGTGGATATTCATCTGTTTAATAATAAAGTATTATTTATATATGATAATATAATGTTTCAAACAACATTATTAAATGGAACTTACCCCGACACTTCTAATTTTATTCCAAAGGAATTTAAATACATGATAAATGTTACACTAAATGATTTTTATGATGCAATAGATCGTGCATCTATTATTACTGTAAGTAAAGATAAAAATATAGTAAAGATGTCAATTAATGGTAATAAATTAGTTATTTATGGAAGTTCAATTGAAAATGGTAAAACAAAAGAAGAAGTAAAAATAGAATGTAATAATAAAGAAAAACTTGATATTAGTTTTTCATCCAAATATATGCTTGATGCATTAAAAGTATTAAATACTGAAAATATTATTATCTTAATTAACGAAGATGATAAACCAATTATTATAAATGCAGTAGATGATGATACTATTGTAGAGTTGATTTCACCAATTAAGACATTTTAAGACAAAAGATAACATTTAATTTTCCCTAAAATATGATATTAATTATTTAAGGGGGATTCTTTATGGAAGAATACATTATAAATGAAAATACTCATATGATTAAAAATTCGAAAAATTTTATTAAGGTAATCGACAAAGAAAAATATATTTTAATAAAAAATAATATTATTAATATTGTTAATAACAGTTGTCTTAATTATGGTAGTTCTTATAAAGGAAGATGTTTAGCAACAAAATATTTATTAGGAATAAATTACAAATGTCCTTTTATAGTAAGTGAGAAAAAAGAAATAATTTTATTTTCAACAACAGCAATTTCTAGTGAAGATTGTATTTTAATAAATTATAAATCTATAAAAAAATATAATATAGATAATAATTATACAATTACTTTAACATTGAAGGATAATAATATAGTTAAAATAAATATTTCAAAATATATATTTTTAAATCAATTATACAAAGCATCAAGACTTTATTCATTACTTAAAGAAAAAATAAATAGTTAAAAAAACTTTATAAAAAACTTTTTAAATAGCATATTTTATGTTATAATTTAAATGTGTAGAGGAGTACGCAAAATTAATAATTAACATAATTTTGTTTTAAAAACATGTTTAAATGAAAATTAAAAAAATAGAATTAAAAAATTATAGAAATTATGAAAAATTAAAATTAGATTTTTTTGATGATTTAAACATTATTTATGGAAATAACGGTTCAGGAAAAACAAACATAGTTGAAGCCATTTATATACTGGCATTAACAAAATCATTTAGAACAAATAACGATCAAAATTTGATTAAAATTGGTACTGACTTTGCATCAGTTTCTGCGGAGATTGAAAAAAAAGATAAAGAAAAATTTAAGATTGAAATTTTTAAAGAAGGAAAATGTGTTTATTATAACGATGATAAGGTAAAGAAAATTAGTGATTATATAACTAAAATAAATGTTGTTTTATTTAATCCCTTAGATGTTAAAATCTATAATGATTCTCCTTCAATGAGAAGAAAATTATTAAATGTGGAAATATCACAGATAAATAAAGAATATTTAATGTTATTATCTAATTATAATAAATTATTGAAAAACCGTAATATTTATTTAAAACAGATGCATATAAATGGGAATAGTTCAATGGAATATATTAATATTCTTACAAATAAACTCATAGAATATGGTCTTAAAATTAATAATATTAGAGAAAACTATATTGAAATGATTAATTCTAATATTTCACAAATTTATAAAAATATATTTGGATATGGTGAACTCACTGTTAAATATGAAAGTTTTTATAATAACAAAACGAAAGAAGAATTAATTGCGTTTTATAAAAAAAATCTTATTAAAGAGCTTTCTTTTGGAAAGACTTTATATGGAATTAATCGAGATGATATAAAATTTATTCTTGATAAAAAACTCTTGAAAGATTTTGGAAGCATAGGTCAACAAAAAAATGCTTTTATAGCATTTAAATTATCTGAAATTATAATAATAAAGAAAAAAACCGGGGAATATCCGATATTAATACTTGATGATTTATTTTCAGAACTTGACGACATAAAAATTAATAACATTATTACAATGTTAAATAAAGAAGTACAAACATTTATTACAACAACAGACATAGATAAAATAAATAAAAAATTAATTAAAAATAGTATTATATATTACATAGATAATGCAAGTGTACAAAGGAGAGATATATATGAGCAATGAACAACATTATGATGCTAAAGATATTCAAGTTCTTGGTGGGCTTGAAGCAATAAGAAAAAGGCCAGGAATGTATATTGGAACAACAGATGTTAAAGGGTTGCATCATTTAGTATGGGAAATTGTTGATAATTCAATAGATGAAGCATTAGCAGGGTATTGTCAAAATATTGAAGTTATAATAAATAAAGACAATTCTATAACAGTAAAAGATGATGGGCGTGGAATTCCAGTAGAAAATCATCCTAAAACAGGTATTTCAACTGTTGAAACAGTTTATACTATTTTACATGCAGGAGGAAAGTTTGGTGGTGGAGGATATAAAGTATCTGGAGGACTACATGGAGTAGGTGCTGCAGTTGTTAATGCATTATCAAAATGGGTAGAAGTAACGGTATATAAAGATGAAAAAGTACATTTTATACGTTTTGAAAATGGAGGAAAAACGAAAAAACCTTTATCAATAATTGGAGAATGTGAAGAAAAAAGAACGGGCACTTCAGTTACATTTAAACCGGATCCAGAGATATTTGTTACAGATGTATATGATTATGATACTTTAATGGTAAGAATAAGAGAGCTTGCTTTTTTAAATAAAGGTCTATCATTAACTATTAGAGATGATAGGGATGAAGAAGACACTACAGGAGAAACTTTTTTATATGAGGGTGGAATAAAAGAATATGTTAATTTTATTAATCAAAATAAAACACCAGTTCATAACGATGTAATTCATTTTGAAGGTATGGAAGATAATGTGTTTTTAGAAATTGCTATGCAGTATAATACCACATATAATGAAAACACTTATTCTTTTGTTAATAATATTAATACTCATGACGGTGGAACACATGAGGAAGGTGTAAAAAGAGCTTTAACTAGGGTTATAAATAGTTATGCAAGAAAAGCAAATATTTTAAAAGAAAAAGACGAATCTTTAATAGGTGATGATGTTAAAGAAGGATTAACAATGATTATTTCTTGTAAACACCCAAATCCACAGTTTGAAGGACAAACTAAAGGAAGACTTGGAAATAGCGAAGTAAGAAGACTTTCTGATAGTATCTTTGCAAAAGGTTTTGAACGTTTTTTATTAGAAAATCCAGAAGAAGCAAAAGCAATCATTGGAAAAGCTATTCTTGCATGTAGAGCTAGAAACGCAGCAAAGAAAGCTAGAGAAATTACAAGGAAAAGCGATCTTTCATTAGGAAATACATTTGGAAAACTAAATGATTGTAAAAGTAAAGATCCAAAAGAATGTGAAATATTTTTAGTCGAAGGAGATTCGGCAGGTGGTTCTGCAAAAATGGGCAGAGATTCTAATACTCAAGCAATTTTACCATTAAGGGGGAAAATATTAAATGTAGAAAAAGCGAGATTAGATAAAGCTCTATCAAATGAAGAAATAAGAACAATTATTACTGCATTTGGTACGGGAATAGGTGAAGAATTTGACATTAATAAGTTAAGATATGACAAAATTATAATAATGACCGATGCCGACGTTGATGGTTCACATATTAGAGTTCTTTTATTAACTTTATTTTATAGGTTTTTTAGACCTTTAGTTGAAAAAGGACACATTTATGCAGCTCAACCACCGCTTTATAAAATAAAACACGGTAAAACTGAGAAATATGTATTGAATGATGAAGAGTTTGATGAATACATGAAAACCCTTAATCCAAATATAAAACCCATAATTTCAAGAATGAAAGGTTTAGGAGAGATGAATCCAGATGATTTATATGAAACAACGATGGATATAAACAAAAGGGTATTAAAGAAAATAACGGTACCAGATTGTGTTGCAGCAGATGCGATTTTTGAAAAACTAATGGGGGATGAGGTAGAACCAAGAAGAAAGTTTATTGAGGAAAATGCAATATATACAAAAAATATTGATGCATAAGGAGGTAAATAATGAAGACCGAAAATAATATAGAAGAAATAAAAAACAAAGATGTTTTTTCAGAAAAAAACATAGTGGAAGAAGTAAAAAATTCATTTTTAGAGTATTCTGTTAGTGTTATTAAAGCAAGAGCCTTACCAGACCTTAGAGATGGCTTAAAACCAGTGCATAGAAGAATTTTGTGGTCTATGTATGAAAAAGGTTATACACCAGATAAACCACCATTTAAATCTGCTAAAACAGTTGGAGAAGTAATGGGTAATTATCATCCACATGGAGATGCATCAATTTATGATGCGATGGTGAGACTTGCACAAGATTTTAATCAAAGATATGTTCTTATAGATGGACAAGGGAATTTTGGTAATATAGATGGTGATGGCGCCGCAGCTATGCGATATACCGAAGCAAGATTATCAAAATTATCATTAGAATTATTGAGAGATATTGATAAAAACACGATTGATATGGATAAAAATTTTGATGAACTAAGGCTAGAACCACATGTGTTACCAAGCAGATATCCAAATATTTTAGTAAACGGAACTATGGGTATAGCGGTTGGTATGGCAACCAATATTCCTCCACATAATTTAAGTGAAGTGATTGATGGATGTGTTGCTTATATCGATAATCATGAAATTGATACCTTGGAGTTGATGCAATATATTAAAGGGCCAGATTTTCCTACAGGAGGAATAATTTTAGGTAATTCTGGAATTAAAAAAGCATATGAAACAGGAAGAGGCTCAATTACGATTAGAAGTAAGGCAGAAATTATTACTGAAGGGAATCACGATACTATAGTTATTACAGAAGTTCCATATGGTGTTAATACAATGAATCTTAAAACTAAAGTTGCAGAATTAGTTAATAACAAAGTAATTGAAGGAATATCAGATTACCATACCGATTTAAAAAAAGATGGTGTTAAAATAACTATTACTTTAAAAAGGGATGCAAATGCTCAAGTAATTTTAAATAATTTATATAAATTAACAAATTTTCAAATTTCTTATGGCATAATATTATTAATGCTTGATGGGTTAACTCCCAAAACACTACCACTTAAGGATATTATTGTAAAATATATTGATCATCAAAAAGAAGTAATTATTAGAAGAACACAATTTGATTTAGAAAAATCGGAAGTAAGAGTACATCTTTTAGAGGGATTTAAGATTGCTTTAGATAATATTGATGAAGTTATTAGAATAATTAAAGAGTCTGAGGATGACAAAACAGCAAAGGAAGAGTTAATGAAAAAATTCAATCTTGATGAAATTCAAACGGATGCAATTCTGGAAATGAAACTAAGAAGGCTTACAAATCTTGAGAGGAACAAGGTAGAAGAAGAGTTAAAGGATTTACTTCAAAAAATTTTAGAACTTAAATCAATTTTAGCTGACAGTCAAAAGGTTTTAAATATAATAAAAGAAGAATTATTAGATATTAAACAAAGGTTTGGTGATGAAAGAAGAACAAAGATTGATATGACAGCAATTGAATTTATTGAAGATGAGTCTTTAATTCCAGAAGAAAACATAATGATTATGTTAACAAACAAAGGATATGTTAAGAGAACAGCAGCAGAAACCTTTAAAGTGCAAAATAGAGGTGGGGTTGGTGTTAAAGGAATTTCTACAAACGACGAGGACTTTGTTGATCACTTAATTAATTTAAGTACACATGATTATGTAATGTTTTTTTCAAACAGAGGAAAAGTGTATAGATTAAAGGGATATGAAGTTCCTGAATATTCAAGAGTTTCTAAAGGATTACCAATTATAAACTTACTACCTCTTGAAAAAGAGGAAAAAATAACCTCAATAACTTCAATTCCTAATGATCATAAAGCAGAATTTTTATTATTTGCTACGAAGAAAGGAATAGTAAAGAAAACCTTAGTAGAAGAATTTGAAAGTATACGTAAATCTGGTAAAATATGTATTACACTTCGTGAAGGGGATGAGCTGTTAGGCGTTAAAAAATGTGTGGATGAACATTTAATCTTACTAGGATCAAGCGATGGAAAGTTAGTTAAATTTGATGGGAACGAAGTAAGACCAATGGGAAGAAATGCTACAGGCGTAAAGGGAATAACTCTTGATAACTCAGAGTGCATTTGTTTAGAAACAGTAAAAGATGATGATACAATTATTATAGTTACTGAAAAAGGATATGGAAAGCAAACAAAAGTCAGTGAATATAGGCAAACAAAAAGGGGAAGCAAAGGTGTAAAAGCTCTTAACATGACTGAAAAAACCGGAAAGCTAATAGGTGTTAAATATGCCGATCAAGAGAAGGATTTAATTTTAATGACTAATTTTGGTACAACAATGAGAATGCCAATTTCACAAATATCTACTCTTGGTAGAGTAACGCAAGGCGTAAAATTAATTAATTTAAAAAGCGATCAAACCGTTGCGGTGGCGAGCGTTGTTGAAAAAGAGGATGCAGAAGATAAATAAAAAACGTAATGTTTCACGTGAAACATAGATAAAAAACAAAACACAATGTTTCACGTGAAACATAAATAAAAAACGAAACGCAATGTTTCACGTGAAACATTGTTGATAAAAAGAAAAAAAGTTGGTATTATTAAGTTGTGCAACAAGCATGTTGTAATCAGGTTAGGTTCGGAAGAAAGCAGCCTCATCAACCCCTGCTTGTGTGCACTTTTTTTATGGAGGTGTGTATGATTAACAAAGTTACAAAAGAACTATTAAAACTTTCAAAAAAAGCAAACTCTTTAAACGAAATCCCGGTAGGTGCTATTATAGTAAAAAAAAATAAAATAATATCAAAAGCCTATAACAATAAAAATAAAACAAAACTATGCACAGGGCATGCGGAAATAATTGCTATTCAAAAAGCATCGAAAAAAGTAAAAGATTGGAGATTAACTGATTGCGAATTATATGTGACATTAGAACCTTGTAATATGTGTAAAGAAGTTATTAGACAAGCAAGAATAAAAAGGGTTGTATATTTTGTAAAAACAAATTTTATTAATGAAGAACAAAAAAATATTGAATATATATATGAAAATTCAATTTTCTCTAGTGAATTTTTAAAATTAATAAAAAGTTTTTTTAAAAACAAAAGATAGAAAAAAAGGGATACAATTGATATAATAAATACGAGGGAGAAACAATGACAAAAGACTACAAAGTATTATACAGAAAATATAGGCCGGCAACGTTTGACGAGGTTCTGGGCCAAAACACAACTATAAATATATTAAAAGAAAGTGTCAGTAATGCAAAAATATCACATGCATATATTTTTTCTGGTCCAAGAGGGACAGGAAAAACAAGCACAGCAAAAATTTTTGCAAAAGCAATAAATTGTCTTGAATTAAAAAAAGGAAATCCTTGTAATAAATGTGAAAAATGCATAAATTACTTACAAAGTAGTGATATATATGAAATAGATGCTGCCTCTAATAATGGTGTAGATCAAATTCGTGAAATTATAGATAACATAAAGTTAGCACCACTTAATTCAAAATATAAAGTATACATTGTTGATGAGGTTCATATGTTGAGCCCAAGTGCTTTTAATGCATTGTTATTAACATTAGAAGAACCTCCTTCGCACGTTGTATTTGTTCTTGCCACTACGAATGTTGAAAGTGTTCCAATAACGATACTATCTAGATGTCAAAGACTTGACTTTCGTAGAATTGCAGATGAAACGATAGCAAAGCAAATCTTAAAAGTTGCAAAGTCTGAAAAAATAAAAATAACCGATGATGCGATAGAACAAATATCAAAATATTCAGATGGAGCATTAAGAGATGCATTAAGCATGCTTGATCAAATGTCAAAAATAACCAAAGAAATAACAGAAGAAGATGTTTTAAAAACAGTTGGTATTGTTTCAAAAAAAGAAATAAAAAATCTTTTTAACTCAGTTGAGGATAATAATATTGATGAAGTAAGAAAATTTATCAAAAAAGTTAAATCTCTTGCAGCAGACTATAAAATGGTTTGTAAAAATATGATAGATTCAATAAAAGAGAAAGCTATAGAAATTAAAATATCCAATGATATTAAAAGGTTGGAATATGAAGATTATAAAAAAATGGCTTTTGATATAGCTTCTACACTATATAAAGCAAACGTTGGCTTTGATTCTTATGATTTGTTAGAATTAATTTTAATTGATAACATTGATTTTGAAAAAAACATGAGAAAAGAGGAAAAAAAGGAAGCAATAGAAACAAACGTTACCAAGACAACAGAAGAGCGAGAAAAAAAACAAAAGTATATTAAAACGTTAGTGGATATAAGAGTAAATAATTGCTTTGTTGATGCTAAAAAAACGCGCTTAGCAAAAGCAAAAGAACAGTGGTATAATTTTGTAAATGAAAGTACAAGCAAGAAAATGAAATCATTATTGAGTGATTCTGAGATTGTGCTTGCATCAGACATAATATTGGTAATAAAAACAGAAATTCAAGATATAGTAGATGAAATTAACGAAAATATTGAGGAAATTACTACAAAATTTAATAAAAAGAATGACTCAATATTAAATTTTATTGCAATATCAAGCGTTAGATGGGAGATGGAAGTAAAAAAATATAAAGAAAATATTAAAAATAAAATAAAATATAATATGATAGAAGAACCGAAGAAAAAAGAGGACTTAATTGATAATGTATTTGATGATAAAATTGTAGAAATGAGATAGGAGAAAATATGAATATGCAACAAATAATGGCTCAAGCACAGAAAATGCAAAGAGACATAATGAGTAAAAAAGAAAAACTTGATGCAATGAGCTTTGAAGGAAAGTCAGAGTGGGTAACGGTAAAATTCAATGGAAAAAAGGAAATTACGGAGCTTGAAATAACATGCGATGATGCTTTTGAAAAAGAAAACAAAGAAATATTGACGGATATGTTAATTCTTGCTATTAAAGATGCTATGAATAAGATTGATAAAGAAACTGAAAATCAAATGGGTGAGTATTCCAAAATGGGCGGTTTATTCTAATGGTCTATCCGAACTTGTTGGAAAAACTAATTTCTTTTTATAAGAAATTGCCTACAATTGGTGAAAAAAGTGCTGAAAGACTCGCGCTTGCAACAATAGAACTTGATGATGATGAAATAGTTAGTTTTTCAAAAAACATAGTTTTAGCAAAACAAAATCTTGTTCCTTGTAAAATATGCAATAATTTGACAGATAAAGAAACTTGTTCAATATGTAACGATAGTTCTCGAAACAAAAACTTAATATGTGTTATTGAAGATTATAAAAGTGTTTATTCTTTTGAGAAAGCCGGAAATTATAAAGGGATGTATCATATTTTAAATGGTTTAATTTCACCAATGAAAGATATTGGTCCTGAAGATATCAATATAAGAAGTTTAATAGATAGGATTGATAAACTTGATAATCCTGAAATAATTCTTGCATTAAAATCATCGATTGAAGGTGAGACAACAACGCTATATATTAAAAAAATATTTGAAGATAAAAATGTGACAATATCTAGGCTTTCATATGGAATACCAATGGGGGCAGAAATAGATTATTTAGATGTTTTAACGCTTGATAAGGCTTTGCAAGATCGAAAAATATTATAAAGGAGGCTGATTTGAAAAAAGATGACCAAATTAGTCAGTTAACAAAAGTTTTTGTTGAGAATAAACTTTCTCATTCTTATTTAGTTGTTACAACAAATATTGAGCAAACAGTTAATGAAATAAAAAGGTTTTTGTGTAATATTTTTGATAAAAAAGATAATAATTTTAAAAAACTTTTAAATACTGATAGCCACCCAAATGTTGTTATTATAAAGCCTAAAGAAAATAAAATTAAAAAAGATTCAATAGATAATTTAAAAAGAGCATTTTCTTTGAAACCGACGATGATTAGTTACAATGTTTATATTATTTGTGAACCAGAGAAAATGAATAGCACAGCATATAATAGATTGTTAAAATTTATTGAAGAACCTGAAAAAAACATATTTGGTTTTTTTGTTACAAAAAATAAAATTATGGTTCCAGAAACAATTGTTAGTAGATGCGAAATAATAAAAAGTAAATATGAGGAAGATCAATGTTATTATGAAGATGAAGAATTATATTTAAGAGCAATGGAATTTATTGAAAATATTGAAAAAAAGAGCAATATTTTATGGTATAATAATAATAATCTTTTTAAGAAGATTACTGAAAGGGAAATGGTAATTAAATTTTTGAATTATTTATTAAATATTTATCGTGATGATTTATATAATAAAAATATATATGTTAATAATTATTCAAAAATACAAATTATTAACAAGTATATTGAACAACTTAACTACAATGTCAATGTTAATATTTTATTAAATAGTTTTGGAATAGAAATGAGTGAATTAAATGAAAAAATATAGATATTATGGAATTATTTTTAACAACAATTGTAAAGTTTATATATTTAAATCGGAAAAAGATTATCAAATATCCGAAGAAGTAATTGTTAATACACAAAATGGTGAACAATTTGGAAAAGTAGTTTCTATTTATGATGCTGTAAAAGATGATATGATTTTTGATGATATAATAAGGCTTGCAAGTAAAGAAGAAAGAAAAAAGCATCAAGAAAACCTAGAAGAAGGTATAAAAGCAGCAGAAAAATGTAAAGAAATAGTGAAAAAATTAAAATTGGAAATGTATGTTATAAATGCATCATTTAATCTTGACAAAAGTCAGCTATTAATTAATTTTTCTGCCGATGACAGAGTTGATTTTAGAGAACTTGCAAAAAAACTTGCGAGCATTTATAAAACAAGAATTGAACTAAGGCAAATTGGTGCAAGGGATAAAGCGAGGCAAATTGGTGGTATAGGTATATGCGGGCAAAATCTTTGTTGTTCTGCTTTTTTAAATCACATTGAATCAATTTCTATGAATAAAGCAAAAAATCAAAATTTAGCTCTTAATCCATCAAAAATTAATGGGGCTTGTGGAAGACTTTTGTGCTGTCTTTGTTATGAAGACGAAGAGTATACTAGGTGTAGTAAAGGGCTTAAACAAATTGGATCAATAATTAAATATAAGGGAGAAGAGGCAAAAATAATAAATGTGGATATTTTAAGTAGAAAATATAAAATTCTTCTTAATGACGAAAAAATAACAATAGATGCTGAAGATGTAAATAATGTTGCAGAAAAATGATTTGTTTGATTACGAAAACAGATATATATATCAAGATGGTGATTTTTTTAAATTTTCCCTTGATTCCATATTATTAGCCGAGTATGTTGATTTACCATTAGATAATAAGAATATTGTGGATTTTTGTTCAGGTAATATGGTTGTTCCTTTAATTTTATCAACATATACAAATTCGAAAATAACTGGTTTTGAAATTCAGTCTGAAATATATAAACTCGGATTAAAATCGATTAAATTAAATAAATTAGAAAAAAAATTGGCGATTATAAATGATGATGTTAGAAATATTAAAAACTATTTTTCAAAAGGACAAATAGACACAATAACATGCAATCCACCGTACTATAAAATAAGTAATACAAATTTAATAAATAAAAACAAAATATTATCTATAGCAAGACATGAGATTAAAATAAACCTTGAAGAAATTTTTAAAATTTCTTCAGAAATGTTGCAGAATAAGGGAGTGTTGTATTTAGTTCATAAATGTGATAGATTAGATGAAATAATTTATTATGGTTTTATGTATAAATTAAATATAAAAAAAGTAACTTTAATTAAAACAAAACAAAAATTAGAGCCATCATTAGTTCTAGTGAAGGGGATTAAAAATAGTAAGCCAGGAATAAAAATCCAAAATATTATATGTATCGAAAACTTAAAGTCTTATAAAAATATTTTTAGAAAGGAATAAATTATGAAAATGGTTGTTGGTTTGGGAAATCCAGGAAAAGAATATAAAAAAACCCGTCATAATGTGGGATTTATTGTTTTGGATAATTTTTTAGGTAATGTTAAATGGAAAAACCAAAAAGAATATCTTGTTTACGAAAAAAATATTAATGGAGAAAAAACAATTTTTTTAAAGCCCCAACAATATATGAATTTATCTGGTCTTACTGTTAAAAAAATAGCTGATTTTTATAAAATTAAAAATGAAGATATTTTGGTAATACATGATGATATCGATTTAAAAGAAGGGAATTATAAACTTAAAATAAATTCAACTTCTGGTGGTCATAACGGAATAAAGAGTATAATTAAATATTTAAATGGAAATGATTTTTTAAGATTAAAAATAGGTGTTGGAAACAATAAGGAAATGCTTACCTCGGATTATGTTTTAGGGAAACTTCCGAAAATAGAGTTTGAAAATTTAAATAAAGATATTTATAAAAATATAATCATAAACTTTATTGAAAAAGGAGTGGCTGATACTATTAATAATTTTAATTAGAGGCTAAAATGGATTTTATAACTAAACATTTTAAATATGATAATAAAACTGTAATATGTGGTTTAACAAACGAGTTAAACGTTTTTTATGTATTAGAATTGTTTAAAAGAAATAAAGGTGATTTAGTTCTTCTTGCTTCTTCATTATATGAAGCAAATAAATATTATAATCTCCTTCAGACATATACGAAGGATGTATTATTATTTGTTATGGATGATTTTTTATCAACAATGGTAAAAGCTATATCTCCAGAATTAAAATTTGTAAGATTAAACACTTTAAATAAACTTGAGAAAAAAAATTATATTGTAGTTACTAATTTAATGGGTTATTTAAAATATTTACCAAGTAAGGAGAAAAGCAATAAAAGTAAAGTAAAGTTATATAAAAATTCAAAAATTGGAAGAAAAGAATTAATAGAAAAAATTGAAAGTTTGGGATATCATAGAGAGTCCATTACCACAACTACTGGGGAATATTCAGTTAGAGGAATGATTGTCGATATATTTTTACTTAATAAAAAACACCCAATTAGAATAGAATATGAAGATAACATAATCATAGAAATAAGATCTTTTGATGAAGATACTCAAATATCAAATGAAGAAATAAAAGAAATAACCATAACCCCAATTACAGAAACAGAGGATCAAGAAAACAGTTCATTAATCGACTATTTAAAAAATCCGGTTTTAGTTAATATTGATAAAATTCAAATTAAAACCTCATATAAAAAGTTGATGTCCGATATTTTAGAGTATAAAGAAAAAAACAATGTTGATAAGGATTTTATTTTCTTGCTTGAAGATTTATATATAGAAAAGGAAGTATCTTTAAACAAATTTCAAACAAGTAAAAAAGATATAGTATATGACGCACAAGAAATTGAAAATTTTAATCAAAATTATAGCTTACTTCAAAAAAAAGTTATAGAATGGGAAAAAAACAAAAAGAAGATTACTTTTTTTCTTTCTAGTGATAAACAAATTAAAATAATTAAAGAGAAAATTAAAAATCCTAAAATAGTAAATAAAAAAATCAACCGTGGTTTTATTATAGGAAATGAAGTTGTAATTTCTGAGTTTGATATTGAAAAAACAACTCACAATTACAAATATAAGAACTATTTTTATGGTGGAAAAAGAATTAAAGATTATGGAGAACTTACTGTTGGGGATTATATTGTTCACATATCTCATGGGATTGGAGTTTATAATGGCATTAAGAAATTAACAAAAAACTTTATTAGCAAAGATTATATTGAATTATTGTATTTAAAAGGAGATAAAATATATATTCCCGTTGAAAAGATTAACAACATTTATAAATACTCAGATAAAGATGGAACTGTTCCGAAAATAAATGCTTTAAATTCTACGGCTTGGCTTAAAACAAGAGCATATGTGGAAAAGAAAGTAAAAGATATTTCTAAGGAATTGATAAAATTATATAAGGAAAGAATATTAATAAAGAAAAAACCATATAAAAGATATGAAGAAGAAGAATTATTAGCAGCCAACTTTGATTTTGAATTAACAACCGATCAAAAAAAAGCAATTAACGATATTTATGAAGATTTAGCAGCTGAATATCCTATGGACCGATTATTATGTGGAGATGTTGGATTTGGAAAAACAGAGATTGCCTTAAGAGCAATGATAAACGCGGTTTACAATGGTGATCAAGTTGTGTATCTTTGTCCAACGACAATCCTTTCAAAGCAACAATATAATGTTGCTATAGAAAGATTAAAAGATCATCCAATAACTATTGCACTATTTAATAGATTTACAACCAAAAAAGAAGAAAACGAAATAATTGATAAATTAAAAAAAGGAACTATTGACATTGTTTTTGGAACTCATAAGTTGTTTAATAAAAAAATTAAATTTAAAAACTTAGGTTTGCTTGTAGTTGATGAAGAACAAAGATTTGGTGTAAAACAAAAAGAAATAATTAAAGAATTAAGAAAAGATGTTAATGTATTAACTTTATCAGCAACACCAATCCCAAGGACATTAAAAATGGCGTTATCCGGGTTTAGAGATTTATCAATAATAGAAACTCCACCAATAAATAGATATCCTGTTCAAACATATGTGATAGCAGCAGATGACTTAATAGTTAAAGATGCAATTTATAAAGAGCTTTCAAGGGATGGGCAAATTTTTGTTTTATATAACAATGTTGAAAACATTGAAAGAAAAACTAATTTATTAAAAAAACTTGTAGGTGAAGAAATTAGATATACTCATGGAAAGATGAGTAAAATAGATTTAGAGAATATTATGCAGGATTTTATAGATAAAAAATTTAATATTTTAGTTTGTACAACGATTATTGAAAATGGAATAGACATTCCAAACGTAAACACGTTAATTGTTTATGAGGCGGATCAATTAGGTCTTTCACAGTTATATCAACTTAGAGGCCGAGTTGGAAGATCAGACCGTATTGCGTATGCATATCTGTTATTTAATATTGATAAAAGATTAAATGATGCAGCAATAAAGAGATTAGAAACAATTAAAGAATTTACTGCATTAGGAAGTGGTTATAGAATTGCGATGAGAGATCTTTCTATTAGGGGTGCAGGAGATATATTTGGTTCGAGTCAAGCCGGTTTTATAGATAGTGTGGGAGTCGCTTTATATACAAAAATGATTGAGGATGAAATTAGAAGACAAAAAGGCGAAAAAGTAGAAGAACGTGGGGATGATAAATATCTTATTAATGTTGATACACATATTGAAGATAATTATGTTTCAGATGAAACTGTTAAAATTGAAATACATCAAATGATAAATAGTATTGATTCGTTTGATAAATTCAATAAAGTAAAATATGAATTAGAAGATCGCTTTGGAAAACTAAACGATAAAATAATTGACTATATGTATGAACAGTGGTTTGAAAACATTGCGAAAAAAATAAATATTACCAAAGTATTACAAACAGATAGAATGATAGAAATAACTCTACCAAAAGAAATTTCATGTAATATTAAAGGTGACAAATTTTTATATAAAATGCTGAGTATATCAAGAAATTTCAAACTTGTATATAAAAGAGATGAAATTATTATAACTTTATATTATAAAAATTTAGAAAACCATTTTATTAGATATATTGTTAAATTACTTAATAGTATTGAAATAAATAGTAATTGAATAATCAAAAAAGTTGTGTTAATATAATTTGTAAGTGCATCGATAAGAAGATAAATGAAAACTGTTTTTAAGAGAGTTTCTGGTAGGTGAAAAGAAATAAAAAAGATCATTTAGTGAGCCTTTGAGCATTAAGGGTAATTCCTTTATTAATTAAAGAGCATGATTAATCATGAATTAAGGTGGTACCGCGGGTAAACTCGTCCTTTAGTTCATGATTTTTTTATGAAAGGAAGGTATTTATGAAAAAATATTATATTACAACACCTATATATTATCCAAGTGCAAATTTTCATATTGGACATTGTTATACAACAATAATAGCAGATGCACTAGCAAGATATAAAAGATTAAGTGGGTATGATGTGTTTTATCAGACAGGTACGGATGAACATGGTCTTAAGATAGAAACTAAAGCAAAAGAAGTTGGTTTAAGTCCAAAAGAGTATGTTGATAAAATAATAGCGGATGCAAAAGATTTATGGGAAAAGTTAGACATTTCTTATGATTATTTTATTAGAACAACAGATAAAGAACATATTAAAAGTGTTCAACAAATATTTAAAAAATTATATGAAAAAGGAGATATTTATAAAGGTGAATATAAAGGGTTATATTGTGTTCCATGTGAATCGTTTTGGGCTCCGAACCAATCATCATCTGGTAAATGTCCAGATTGTGGCAGAGATTTAACTCGTGTTAGTGAGGAGGCATATTTTTTTAAACTTTCTAAATATCAAAAGCAATTAGAAGAACATATTGAAACTCATCCTGATTTCATAGAACCAAAATCAAGAAAAAATGAAATGATTAATAATTTTATAAAACCGGGACTTGAAGATCTTTGTGTATCAAGAACTTCATTTAAATGGGGAATACCAGTTGATTTTGATGATAAACATGTTATTTATGTGTGGATAGATGCACTGTCAAATTATATTACTTCATTGGGGTATCCAAAAGAAACTGAAAGTTTTAAAAAATATTGGCCTGCAGACTTACAATTGGTTGGGAAAGAAATTGTTCGTTTTCACACCATTATTTGGCCAGCGTTATTAATGGCTCTTGATCTACCGTTGCCTAAAAGAGTATATGGTCATGGGTGGCTTACTATTGATGGTGGAAAAATATCTAAAAGTTTAGGAAATTATAAAGATCCAAGGGAATATATAGATGCATATGGTGTTGATGCTGTAAGGTATTTTGTCTTAAGGGAAGTTCCTTTTGGATCTGATGGAAATTTTTCTGAAGAAGCACTAATATTAAGGACAAATAATGATTTATGCAATATTTTAGGAAATCTTTTAAGTAGAACCATGCAAATGGCAATAAAATATTTTGATGGTAAAATAACGATTTCGGACAAAAATGAAAAAATTGATAATGAACTTATTATTACTGCAAATAACCTAAAAGATAGTGTTGATAAAAAGATTGAGGAATTGAAAGTTAATGAAGCTTTAGAATTAATTTTTGATTTATTTAGAAAATGCAATAAATATATTGATGAAACAACACCATGGTTGCTTTCAAAAGATGAAAAGGAAAACAAAAGACTTGAAACTATAATATATAATCTTCTTGAATCAATAAGAAAAGGAAGTATTATGTTAAACGCTTTTTTGCCCCAGACAGCAAAAAAAATATTTAAGCAACTTAATTTAGAAGAACAATCGTTTCAAGATATAGATAAAAGTGAAAATTATAATGTAGGTTTAGAAAAACCAGAAATTTTATTTAAAAGGATTGTTAAATAAAATGTATATGGATACTCATGCTCATATATATAAAGAGTATTATAATGATATAGAAAAATTGCTTAGTCAAATAAAAAAAGATAATTGTTTTGGAGTAATTAATGCAGGATGTAATCAGGAAACAAATGAAGAGGTAATATTGTTAGCAAAAAAATATAATAACTTATTTGCTACGCTAGGCATTCATCCTGAAAACGCAACAAATTATAAAACAAAAAATATTGACTATATAATTAAACATTTAAAAGAAGAAAGAGTTGTAGGTATTGGTGAAATAGGTTTAGATTTTCATTATCAAGGTTATAATAAAGAAGAGCAAATTATGCTATTTGAAAAACAGCTGGCTATCGCACAAAAACACAAGTTACCAGTAGTTATTCACAGTAGGGATGCCACAAATGACACCATTAAGTGTTTAAAAAAATTTAAGGTAACAGGTGTTATCCATTGCTTTACTGGCTCTATTGAAACTGCAAGAGAATACATAAAACTAGGATATAAATTAGGTATAGGTGGAGTTGTAACCTTTAAAAACGCTAAATTAAAAGAAGTTGTTAATGCAATAGGTCTAGAGAATATTGTTTTAGAAACTGATTGTCCGTACCTTTCACCAGATCCTGTAAGAGGAAAAATTAATCATCCTGGAAATATAAAATATATCATTGAATTTTTAAGTAAATATTTAAATATTTCTGAGAAGGAAATTATAAAAAAGACCAATGAAAATGTTAAAAAAGTTTTTGACATAAATATTATGCCATGATATACTTTATATAGAAATAGTGAGGCTTTCAATGAAAAAAACACTTAACTATATTAAGTTTATAATAATAATAAGTGTAGTTATTATTGGTACATCTAATAGTAGGATTTTTTCATTTAATGCAAACAACAATAATTTAACGAAAATAGTTAATTTAGATACGATGTCAAAAAAGGTATATCAATTCGATTATAATAGATTATATGGGGCGAAAGACACTTTAATTGGAGATTTAACAGGATATGTATACAATTGTCCATTATGTACGGGAAGACTTGCTTGTATGTGGAAATTAGATTTATCTGATGGTAAAACAACGTATAAAGACAGTGTTTATGGTGATGTTAGAATTGTTGCCTCAAGCACTAATTTACCGTGTGGAACGATTATTAGGTTTAATTCTGCAAGAATAGCCAACGAGCCGATTATAGCAATAGTTCTTGACAGAGGTGTAAATGGTAATGCCATTGATTTATTATCTGAAGATGTACAATATGCTATTGCTCTTGGAAGAAGTACAATTTCATACGATATATTAAGATTTGGATGGGATAATGAAGGCTAAAAAAAGCTTAGGTCAAAATTTTTTAAATAATAAGACTATATGTGATAGTATAGTTTTTTTATTATCTCCAACTAAAAAAGACTTAATTATTGAGATTGGTCCAGGAAAAGGAATATTAACAAAAAAATTAAAAAAACATAATACAAGAATTGTTGGTATAGAAATAGATAAAAATTTAAAAGAACATTTATCGTTACTTGAAGATGATAATTGTAAAATTATTTATAATGATATATTAAAAACCGATATTCAATCTTTATTAAAGGATTATAAATATAATGATCTTTATATAGTAGGAAATTTACCATATTATATAACGACTCCAATTATTGAACATATTATAAAAAGTAAAGTTAATCCAATTAAAATGGTGTTTATGGTTCAAAAGGAGGTGGCTGAAAGATTTTCTGCGACTCCTAATACGAAGAAATATGGGTATATAACGGTTTATTTGAATCATTATTTTGATATCAAAAAAGAATTATTTGTTTCGAAAAAAAATTTTTCACCAAAGCCAAAAGTAGATAGTCAAGTAATTTCCTTTATTAGAAAAGAAGTAAAAGCGATTGATAATGAACAAGAGTTTTTTGAATTTGTAAAAGAATGTTTTATTCATAAAAGAAAAACATTAAAAAACAATATAGGCAATCGTAAATTTAGTATTATTAAAGGAGTGCTTAATGAAAATGGTTTTAATGATATGGTTAGAGCAGAAAGCTTAAATGAGGAGATGTTTATTAAAATTTATTTATTATTAAAGAAAAAAGCAGATATTTCTTGAAAATAACAAATAAATAAGTTAAAATATAATTGTGGATAGCAAGAAGGAGTGGTAGTATGGAAATTACACATGTCGATGTTAAAAAAATCGAAAGGGAAGGTTCACGCTTAAGAGGATATGCCAGCGTAAGATTAGATGATTGTTTTGTAGTTAATAATATTCGTATTATTGAAGGCGACGATGAAATGTTTATTGCTATGCCAAGTCGCAGAAGAGCAGATGGTGAGTATGAAGATATAGCTCATCCAATTAATCAAGAAACAAGAGATTATTTTACAAAAGAGATTCTTAAAGAATATGAAAACCCTACAGTAGTTGAAAAAGAAGAAGAAGAAATCGAAGAAGAAACTGAAGAAGAATAGTTTAATCAAATTTATTGTAAAATATTAAGAGAAAAGTAAATTAAACTTTAATAACCTAGCTTTTAAATAAGCAAGGTTTTTTGATGGTAGATATAATTATTAATTTTATGTAAAAAGAATGTAAAAAGCTGTAAATTAAAGATAAACTATTGACTTTTTTAAAAAATATACTTAAGATGTAAATAATTGGTGGGATATGAAAAGAAAGACTAGAAAGGAAAGAAAAAGATTAATTGCCATCTCAGTAATAATGATATTATTGCTTTCTTTTATGTGCTATTCAAATTATGGAAATTTTCATACGATTATGAATAATAGAAAAAAGGTCAGTGTATTAAACTCGGAATATATTAAACTTCAAAAGGAAAATAAAAGTTTAAAAACTGAAATCGCAAAGATGGAGGATCCAGAATATTTAGCTAGATATGCTAAAGAAAAATATTTATATTCATCTGATAATGAAATTATTATTAGAGTTGAATAAAATTAAATTTTTGATAAAGAATCTACATAATACGTGTAGATTTTATTTTGAACAAATTAATTAGATTATAATAAAATGTCAAATAAAAGTTGTAATTTAAAGTATAGGTATATATTTTAAAGATTTGTGATATAATAAAAATATAATTAAAAGGGGCATTGATATGAAAGAAAGTGTGTTAAAAGATTGTACAATTACGTTTAAAAATGGTGAAGTTATTAAATTTCCACATGGAACACCTTTTTATAAGATAAGTAAAGCATACAAATCTAAAAGTCAAATAGTGGGAGCTCTTGTTAATAATAAGATAGTTTCTTTGCATGAAAGAATAGAGGACGATTGTACTATAGAATTTTTGGATATTAATAGTAAGACAGGTAATAAAATATATCTTGCTGGTTTAAAAATGATTTTTGAATATGCGTTTAAACGATTATTTCCTAAAGCAACAGTAAGGTATTTATACAGTCTTCCTCGCGGAATGGTTGCAGAAATTGATTATGAAAAATATTTAACCAAAACAGATGTTGCTGAAATTAACAAAGTAATGAGTAAAATAGTATCTGATAATCATGTTATTGAGAAATTGATTGTTGCTAATAATGATGGGATAGATTATTATGATAAACAACTTAAGAACAAAGTTAAAGCAGATAATATAAGAAATATTACTGACCCCACAATAGTTTTATATCGTCTTGATGATATAGTAAATTATTATTATTCTGAGATGCCTTATTCTACGGAAGTGTTGAGCAAATTTGAAATTCATTATTTAGGTAAAAATAATTTTGTTTTATCATGGCCAACAGAGACGGATAACGGAGTAACAAAAGAATATGTCGGATATGATGCTGTAATTGAATCATATAAAAACGGAAAAGCATGGCTTGATACTATGAACATTCCTTATATTAATGACGTAAATAGAGAAATTACAAAAGGAAAAATAAATAATTTTATCAAATCTTGTGAATTAAATTTTAACTTAGAAATAAATGAAACTGCTAAGGAAATTGCTAAAAGAGGCAATATAAAATGTGTAATGATAGCAGGTCCTACTTCTAGTGGAAAAACTACAGTTACAAAAAGGCTTGCTAATTACTTTGCTATTTATGGGCTTGATCCTATAGTTATATCTTTAGATGATTATTTTCATGAAAGAAAAGATAATCCTAAAGATGAAAATGGCGAATATGATTTTGAATGTTTACAAGCAATAGATTTAGAATTATTAACTAATGAAATGGTTAAATTATTTAATGGAAAACAAATTAGTGTTCCTAAATTTAACTTTGTCACAGGTTCGAAAGAAATATCGGGTAAAAAAATACAATTAAAGGAAAACAGTATTGTTTTATTTGAGGGATTGCATGCACTTAATGATGAAGCTTTACCAATGATATCCGATTTAATTAAATATAAAATATATGTGAGTCCATATATTCCATTATGTTTAGATCAACACAATTATATTTCTTTAAATGATTTAAGATTAATAAGAAGAATAGTAAGAGATTTCAGAACTAGGGGATATACCGTTAATGAGACAATAAAATATTGGACAAAAGTAAGAAATGGAGAGGAAAAACATATTATTCCTTATATTCATCAAGCAAACAAAATAATTAATACATCTTTGCCTTATGAAGTAGGAGTATTAAAAGTGTTTGTTGAACCTTTATTATATTCTGTACCGTCAGATTCAAAATATTATAGTGAGTCAAGAAAATTATTAAGTTTTTTAAAACAATTTTTTGCAATAAATAGTGAGTATATACCAAATGACTCAATATTAAGAGAATTTATTGGAGGTGCTATTGATGATTAAAGTAGCAATTAATGGTTTTGGGAGAATAGGGAGACTTGCATTTAGGCAAATGCTTACTTCTAGTGATTTTGATGTTGTAGCTGTTAATTCTGCATCAGGCTCTCCAGAAGACTTTGCTTATCACACAAAATATGATACTGTTCATGGCTCTTTTCATGAGGATAAAATATCATTCGATGAAAAAAATATAATTATATGTGAAAAAAAGTATATTCCCGTTTTTAATGAAAAGGAACCGGAAAAGTTGCCATGGAAAGACTTAGGGGTTGATTTGGTATTGGAATGTACGGGTGCCTTTACATCTATAGAAGGAGCAACGAAGCATATAACTGCGGGAGCAAAGAAAGTGTTAATTTCATCGCCTGGTAAAGACGAGATGCCAACAATAGTATATGGCGTAAACAATCAAATCTTAACTAATGATATGAAAATAGTAAGTGCATCAAGTTGTACAACAAATTGTCTTGCACCTATTTTAAAAATTATTAATGATAATTATGGTATTAAAAAGGGTTATATGACAACAATTCATGCTTATACAACAGATCAAAATAATTTAGATAATATTCATAGTAAAGGAGTGGCTTCAAGAAGAGGAAGGGCTTGTGCAGATAATATTGTCCCAGCATCAACGGGGGCGGCAAAATCTATCGGTCTTGTTATTCCGGCATTAAAAGGGAGAATGGATGGTATGGCTTTTAGAGTTCCTGTTTCGGATGGTTCAATTGTTGACACAGTCTTAGAGCTTGAAAGAAAAGTTTCCGTAGATGAAATTAATGAAGTTTTTAAAAGCAATCAAAACGAGGTTATTAAATATATCAATGATCCTATTGTATCAAGTGACATTATTGGTAATAAAGCTGGTAGCTTAGTTGATGGGCTTTCTACTTCCGTTATAGAAGATGATGGAAATCAATTAGTAAAAATAGTAGCTTGGTATGATAATGAATATGGCTATACAGCACAAATGCTTAGGACGGCAAAAGAGATGTTTAAATAAATTTAATAGGAGTTTTTATGTTATTTATTAGTGATGTAGATATTTCAAATAAAAGAGTTATATTAAGATGTGATTTTAATGTTCCAATTGAAAATGAAAAAGTTATGGACAATACTAAAATAAAAAATAGTGTTAAGACAATAAAATATTTGCTTGATAATAATAATTCAGTAGTATTAATGAGTCACTTAGGAAGAATAAAAAATAAAGAAGACAAAGAAAAGTATACATTAAAACCCGTTATAACTTTACTTGAAGAACTTCTTAATAAAAACATTCAATTTGCATCATCGCCAGTTGGGATGAAAACATTAGCTAAAGTTAAAAAATTAAAGAAAGGTGAACTTTTATTAATAGAAAATACACGGTACTGTGATTTTCCTACAGAATTAGAAAGTAAAAATGACATTGAATTATCAAGATATTGGAGTAAGTTTGGAGATGTGTTTGTAGTGGATGCTTTTGGCTCTTTACATAGAACCCATGCATCAGTAACAGGAATTAGCGATTTTTTACCCACTTATTTTGGTTTTCTTGTTAAAGAAGAACTTGATAACTTATCGCTTGTTACTAAGAACATAAGTCATCCATTTGGAATATTTATGGGTGGAGCCAAGGTTGATGATAAACTTAAATATATTAAAAATTTATTAACCAGATGTGATTATCTTTTGGTTGGTGGTGGAATTGCTAATTCATTTTTATATGCTTCAGGTTATGATGTTGGAGATAGTCTGAAGACTGAGAGTGAGGAAGTCCTTTCAGAACTTAAAGTGTTATTAAATAAGTATAAAGAAAAAATAGTGTTGCCGATTGATTTTGTAATTGATAACCAAAAAATACTAGATTTAAATATTAAATCAATTGCAAAATATTTGCGATATATGAGAAAATGTAAGACTATCTTTATTAATGGGACTTGTGGGGTATTTGAAGATGAAAAATATGCGAAAGGAACCAAAAACTTTTTAGAAGGCATAGCAAGCATCAATGCTATCAAAATAGCTGGCGGTGGAGATGCAATTAATGCTATTAATAAGTTCAATCTCGGTCATACATTTACCTTTCTGTCCTCCGGAGGAGGTGCTTCATTAGAATATATAAGCTCATTATCCTTAGAAGCAATTAGCTATATTTTATCTAAAAAAGCAAAATAAATTAAATTCGACAAAAATCTACAAAATATACTGTAGATTTTTCTTTTGTTTTGTCTTAAAATTAAAGTGTTATTGTAGTTGTTTATTAAGAAAGGAAAAAAATGAAAAAAATTGTAAAAGTTGTTATCGTAGATGATGACAATAATATTAAGAAAAACTTAATAAATCACTTTTCAGAGGGGAATGGGATTAAAATATTATCAACATTTGATAATGGAGAGGATGCACTTGAATATATTATTAAACATTCTAATGAAGTCGATTTAATAATAATGGACCTTCTTTTACCAAAATTAGATGGAGAATCTTTGCTGAATGAATTAAAAAGACGAGGGATTAAAATTAAAACAATAATTACATCTAGTTATAAAGAAGGAAACATTATTGAAAACTTGTGTCGATATAATGTTAATTGTTATTTACTTAAGCCATATTCTTTGTTAACTTTAGAAAGAAAAATAAAAAAATGTTTTTTTGAAAAGGTTGACTTTAAAATAACAAATAGTATTGATTTGAAGATATGTAAACTTCTTCATAATATGGGAATACCCTCGCATATCAGTGGTTACGAGTATATTAAGGATGGTATAATTTTAATGTATAAACAGAAAGTTAAATATATAACAAAAGAAGTTTATCCTGTGTTAGCAAACAGACATGCTACGACACCCTCAAGAATTGAAAGATGTATTAGGCATGCAATTGAAGTTAGCTCTTTTCGTGGGAATTTAAAATTAATGGAAGAAATATTTGGTTTTAGCATAGATTTTGAAAATTCAAAACCTACTAACTTTGAGTTTCTATCGACAATTGCAGAAAGAATTAAATTAGATCAAGATATTTAATTATAGTCAAATAAAAGCTACCAATCGGTTGCTTTTATTGTTTTTTTAATATCTTTATGTTATATTCTTTACAGAAAGTTTGTGATTTATGAAAAAAGTTTTAACAATTGTTTTTGATGGTTTCGGAATTAAAGAAAATGAATATGGTAACGCCATTAAAGAAGCTAATATGCATTATTTTAATAAATTTATGAATGAAAATCCTCATACGTTATTATATGCTTCTGAAGAGCAAATTGGTCTTTTGCCAGGGCAAATGGGTACTAGCGAAGTGGGACATATGACAATAGGTGCTGGAAGAATAATAAAATCAAGTGTTGATAGCATAAACGGTTTTTTTGATTCTGAAAAAAAAGAGAACGAGGCTTTTGTTAAATTACTTGAGGATAAAGATAAAAAAGCGCATATAATGGGGCTTTGTAGTGACGGAAATGTTCATTCTAATTTTGAATCGTTTATTAAAATGTATCATCTTTTAATTGAAAATGGTTTTAAAAAGATTTATTTTCATTTAATTACTGATGGAAGAGATACAAAAATCAATGTATCTTATAATTTTATAAAACAAATTCAAAGCGAAATACAAAATAATAATATAGGTCATATTGCTACTATTTCGGGGAGATATTACGCTATGGATCGCGACCAAAATTTTGACAGAACGAAACTTTATTATGATTTAATTACTTCAGGATATGGTAATAAAGCAAAGGATGTTAAATCGGCAATTGACTTTTCTTATATGAATAATATAACAGATGAGTTTATTAAACCAGTGTTGTTAGATGAAAATGGTTTAATAGCGGATGGTGATATTTTGATTTGGTTAAACTATCGTAAAGATAGAGCGATTCAAATTTTAGGAGCGCTTGCAAATCCAAAATTTAATATTTTTAATCGCAATAAATATAATAATCTTAATATATATTCTTTTTTTGAAATAGATAAAAACATTAAAACAGAAGTGTTTATTCCAAATAAACCACTTGATAAATCACTTGGCATTTATTTTTCTGAATTGGGAATAAAACAAGCACGGATAGCGGAAAGTGAGAAATATCCTCATGTTACATATTTTTTTGACGGTGGTTATGATGGAAAAATTGACAATTGTGATAAATTTCACATTCCATCACCATCGGTTCCAACATATGATTTAAAACCAGAGATGAGTGCTTTAGAAGTTACGAAAAAAATAATTGATTGTATGGAAGAAGGCTACGATTTTATATTTGCAAATTATGCTAATCCTGATATGGTTGGGCATACGGGGTCATTTGATGCTACAGTAAAAGCCTGTATGACTCTAGATGTTTGTCTAGGAGAGCTAATCGAAGCAGCAGAAAAAAACTTTTATAGAATAGTGCTTATATCTGATCATGGTAATGCAGATACTATGTTAAATGAGGACGGAAGCATTTGTACTACACATAGTTTAGAAAGAGTACCCTTCATTATAAATGACCAAAATATTAAATTAAAAGAAGGCGGAAACCTAAGCAATGTTGCTCCAACCCTTTTGGATTATATGGATATATCTATCCCAATACAAATGGAATCCGAGTCATTATTAATAAAAAAAGAGTAATATTTTTTATTTATATTTAAAAAGGTATTGCATTATATAGTTATTATGTGTTATTATTAGATGCGTATGACTGCGATGATGTGCAAGGTTGCTGATACGCCAGGCGTAGTTGGTAAATGGTAATGTATTAGGGAATTTGTGCGGAGCAAGTCTATACTAGATATAGACGAAAGGAGACGTGTGAGATGTCAGAAAAACAAGTTCGTATTATTTTGAAGGCTTATGATCATAGAGTACTTGATGTTGCTGCCGGAAAAATATGCGAAACAGTAAAAAGAACTGGAGGAGAAATATCGGGCCCTGTACCTCTACCTACGGAGATTGAAAAAATCACTGTGTTAAGAGCTGTACATAAATATAAGGATGCTCGTGAGCAATTTGAAAAAAGAACTCACAAGAGATTGATTGATATTAAAAATCCAAGCAAAGAAACGGTTGATGCACTAACTCATTTAGATTTACCAAGTGGTGTAGATATCAATATTAAATTATAATTAAGAAAGAAGGAAAATAATGAAAGGAATCTTAGGACGTAAAGTTGGAATGACTCAAGTTTTTACCAAAAATGGTAAGCTTATACCTGTTACAGTAATTGAAGTTGAACCAAACGTGGTAATGCAAGTTAAAACTGTTGATAAAGATGGTTATAATGCAATTCAACTTGGCGTGTTCGAAAAGAAAGAAAAAAATGCAACAAGAGCCGAAATCGGCAATAGCAAAAAAGCAAATACAACACCTAAGCGCTTCTTAAAAGAAATAAGAAATTTTGAAGGTTCTTATAATGTTGGAGATGTAGTAAGTGCTGATTTATTTGCAAAGGGAGATATAGTTGATGTAACCGGAACCTCAAAAGGGAAAGGTTTTCAGGGAGTTGTAAAGAGATGGGGACATTCGAGAGGACCTATGACTCATGGATCACATCATCATCGTGTACCCGGATCACTTGGTAATGTTCACCAAGCAAAGGTACAAAAAGGAAAACACCTTCCAGGTCATATGGGAGATGAAACAGTAACAATTCAAAATCTTGAAATTGTTGAGGTTAATAAAGATGAAAATTACATCTTAGTTAGTGGTAATGTTCCAGGCGCTAAAAAATCATTAGTATTAATAAAAACGGCTGTAAAAGATAACGGAAGAACAAAAGTTGATGAAGTTCTTACTTATACAAAAGAAACAATTGTTGATGAAACAATAGAAGAGGTTACTGATGTAAAAGAGGAAGTTACAGAAGAAAGTGTTATAACTGAGGAAGAAAATGTTAAAACAAATATAGAAGAAGACACTTCAAATGAAATAATGGAAAATACTAATGAAGAAGCTAAAGATGAAGAAAAGTAGTCTAGAAAGGATTTAAAATGACAAAAGTAAGTATTAAGAATCTAAAAGGCGAAAAAGTAAAAGATATTACTTTAGCTAAAGAAATCTGGAATATTGAAATAAATGAAGAAAGTATTAAAAAGGCAATTAGATTGCAACTTAATTCATTAAGGCAAGGGACTGCCAAAACTAAAACAAGAGATGAAGTATCTGGTGGAGGAAGAAAGCCTTGGAGACAAAAGGGAACAGGACGTGCGAGACACGGTTCAATTCGCTCGCCATTATGGCGTGGCGGTGGTATAGCACATGGTGTAGTACCAAGAGATTATACTTTTAAGATAAATCGCAAAGAAAGAGTTTTAGCTCTTAAAAGTGCGCTTGCTAATAAATTATTAAATAAGCAAATCCAGGTTGTTGAAAACTTTAAAGTTAAGAGTTTAAAAACTAAAGAAGTAAATGAAATATTAAAAGATTTATCTTTAGAAGGAAAAATATTAATTATAGCTGGGGAAGATGCTGAAAATTTTTATTTAGCTACTCGCAATTTAGGAAATGTAATTGTTATATATCCTGATGAAATTAATGTTCTTGATTTAATTAATAGCGATGTGGTAGTAATTGATGAAGAGAGTCTTTCCAAAATTGAGGAGGCATTGAAATAATGAAACATTATAGTGATATTATTATAGCTCCTGTTATTACAGAAAAATCTACTGCTGAAAGAGCAAATAATGTGTATATATTTAAGGTAGTTAAAGATGCAACGAAAACGGAAATTAAATCAGCAATAGAAAAAGCATTTAATGTAATCGTAACGAAAGTTAATACATTGAATACAAAATCTAAGAAAAAAAGAGTAGGTAAATACTCTGGAAGAACCAAAACATATAAGAAAGCAATTGTTACATTAAAAGACGGTTCTTCTATAGAAATTTAGTAGGAGGAAAAAATGGCAATAAAACATTATAAACCAGTTTCTAATGGTCAAAGAGGAATGACTACGCTAGTAAATGAAGAATTAACTTCAACTAAACCTACTAAAAGTTTACTTAAGACTATAAAGAAGACCGGTGGAAGAAACAATACGGGAAAAACTACGGTTCGCCATATAGGTGGAGGAGAAAAAAGAAAATATCGAATTATTGATTTTAAAAGAGATAAGATTGGGATAACAGGAAGAGTGGCTAGTATTGAGTATGATCCAAATAGATCAGCAAATATAGCGCTTATAAATTATCTTGATGGAGAAAAAAGATATATTATTGCACCTAAAGACTTAAAAGTTGGAAGTATTATTGAAAGTGGAGAAAAAGCAGATATTCAAATTGGAAATGCATTACCACTTCAAAGTATACCAATAGGTACTTCGGTGCATTGTATAGAGTTAAAGCCAGGAAAAGGGGCAGAAATATGTCGTAGTGCAGGTTCATCAGCGCAAATTCTTGGTAGAGAAGGTAAATATGTTATTTTAAGACTTCAATCTGGCGAAACCAGGAAAATACTTGGTTCATGTAAAGCAACAATTGGAATTGTTGGAAATGAAGACTATGGCTTAATCAATTTGGGTAAGGCAGGAAGAAAAAGACATTTAGGAATTAGACCAACTACTAGAGGATCTGCTATGAACCCCAATGATCATCCACATGGTGGTGGTGAAGGAAAATCTCCAATTGGTAGACCTCGCCCTCTAACACCTTGGGGTAAACCTGCTCTTGGTTTAAAAACACGCAAACCCAAAAAAGCTTCAAGTAGGCTTATAATGAGCAGAAGAAAGTCTAAATAGGAGGAAAAAATGGCAAGAAGTTTAAAAAAAGGAGCTTATGTAGAAAAAAGCTTACTTAATAAGATAAACAAAATGAATAAGGAAAATAAAAAAACAGTTGTAAAAACTTGGTCTAGAAGAAGTACTATTTATCCAGAATTTGTAGGACATACTATTGCTGTGCATAATGGTAAAGATTTTATACCTGTTTATATAACTGAAGAGATGGTTGGCCATAAACTTGGGGAATTTTCACAAACTCGCAAATTTACTGGTCATGGCGGAAATAAATAGGAGGATAGATGGAAACTTATGCAATACATAAAACTGCAATGATTAAACCAAGGTTAGCGCGAATGACTATGGATTTAATTCGAGGCAAAAGTGTTGATACAGCGCGTGGTATTTTACAAAACACAAATACAAAAGCAAGTAGATTAATAATGAAAGTTCTTAATTCTGCGGTTGCTAATGCTGTTAATAATAATAATGCTAAAGAAGATGAATTAGTAATTAGTAAATGTTTTATAAATCCAGGTCCTATTTATAAGAGAATTAGGTTTGCTTCTCGTGGCAATGTAGATAGACATGACAAAAGAACAAGTCATATTGCAGTATATGTGACTGATAATAAGGAGGTAAAAGAGTAGTATGGGCCAAAAAGTAAATCCAATAGGATATCGTTTAGGTATAAATAAAGATTGGGATTCAAAGTGGTATGCAGAAAAAGATTTTTCTGATAAATTAGCAAAAGATATTAAAATCAGAGAATATATTGCAAAGAATTTAAAAGATGCAGCTATTTCTAAAGTGATTATAGAAAGAAAAAAGGATAATTGCATATTAACTATCAGTACAGCTAAACCGGGTGTAATACTTGGAAGAGGCGGAGAAGATATTGAAAAACTTAGAAAAATAATTTCAAAACTTATTGATGAAAAAGTTTATATTAATATAGTTGAAGAAAAAAACCCTGATTTAAGTGCCCAGCTTGTTGCAAATAATATAGCTCAGCAAATAGAAGCAAGGGCTCCTTTTAGAAGTGTTCAAAAAAGGGCTATTAGAAATACACTTAGAGCAGGAGCAAAAGGTATTAAAACATCATTATCCGGTAGACTTGCTGGAGTTGAAATAGCAAGAACAGAAGGATATACAGAAGGAACTGTTCCTTTGCATACACTTAGAGCCGACATAGATTATGCAACTAGCGAAGCCAATACTACATATGGAAAAATAGGCGTTAAAGTATGGATCTATAAAGATGAAATACTTCCTTCAAAAAAGGGTTTTAAAAAGGAGGCAGAAAAAAATGTTGATGCCAAAAAGAACTAAATATAGAAAAAGTCATAGACATAGTTATGAGGGGCTTTCAAAAGGGAACTTAACTTTGACACAAGGTGAATATGGATTAGCTGCAACAGAAGGCGGCTGGGTTTCAGCGCGTCAAATTGAAGCGGCACGTATTGCAATGACGCGTTATATGAAAAGAGGAGGAAAAGTTTATATTAATATTTTTCCTCACATGCCTAGAACCAAAAAACCTTTAGAAACTAGGCAAGGTAAAGGTAAAGGTAATGTTGAAGAATGGGTAGCTGTTGTTAAAAAAGGAAAAATCATGTTTGAAGTTGGAGAAGTTGAAGAAGCAATAGCACGTGAAGCATTAAGACTGGCAAGTCATAAATTATCAGTTACAACAAGATTTGTTACAAAGGAGAGTGAAAAACTTGGAAATTAATGAATTAAGAAAATTATCTATAGAAGATCTTAAAAAAAGATTAATTGAAAAAAAGGAAGAATTATTTTCTAAGAAAATGTTAGCTGCTTCGGGAACATTAGAAAAACCAGTTGTATTGAGACAACTTCGAAGAGAAATAGCAAGAATTAAAACAATATTGAATGAAAGAAAAATGGAAGGTGAGAAATAATGAAACAAGTTAGCAAACACGAGCTAATAGGAAAAGTTATTAGTGATAAAAATGATAAAACAATTACTGTTTTAATTGAAACTCACAAAAAGCATCCATTATATGGAAAAAGAGTAAAATATTCAAAGAAATATGCTGCTCATGATGAAAAAAATATAGCAAAGATTGGAGATACAGTTAAAATAAGAATGACAAAACCTATATCAAAGTCAAAAGATTATGAATTAGTAAAAGTCATTGAAAAGGCTGTTATTTTATAGGAGGTAAACTATGTTAATGCAAGAATCAAGACTTAAAGTCGCAGACAATAGTGGAGCTCGTGAAATACTTGTTATAAGGGTAATGGGTGGTAGTAAAGTAAGATCAGCAAATATTGGTGATGTTGTTGTAGGAACAGTAAAAAAGGCTATACCAAATAGTCCGGTTAAAACTGGAAAAATAGTAAAAGCTGTTATTGTTAGAACAATTCAAGGTGTAAGAAGGATTGATGGAAGTTATATTAAATTTTCGGATAATGCCTGTGTTCTTATACGTGAGGATAAAACACCAGTTGGTACTAGAATATTAGGCCCAGTTGCTAGAGAGTTAAGAGAAAAAGGATATAATAAAATTATATCTTTGGCTCCTGAGGTATTATAGGAGGATGTATGAAAGTTAAAGTTGGAGATAATGTTAAAATTATTGCTGGAAAAGATAAAGGTAAAGAAGGAAAAGTTATTAAGACTTTAAAGAAGAAAAATCATGTGGTTGTTGAAGGAATTAATATTTGTAAACGTCATTCAAAACCAAGAACTAATGAGGATAAAGGTGGTATTATTGATATTGAAGCCTCTTTAAATGTTTCTAATGTTAAGGTGATAAATGCTACTGCCAAAAAAACAAAACAAACTCCTAAAAAAGAAGAAAAAGAAATAAAAAAAACAGTGGCAAAGAAAACTGTAGCAAAAAAAACTGAGAAGAAAGAAACGAAGTAGGTGAATTATGAGTAACTTTAAAGAATTATATAATAAAGAAATAATAAAAACATTAATGAAAGAACACGGATATAAATCTGTTATGGAAGTTCCTAGAATGGAAAAGATTGTTCTTAATATGGGTGTTGGAGAAGGTGCACACGATTCAAAATTTATTGAGGCTGCAGTTAGAGATCTTACAATAATATCTGGTCAAAAACCAGTTGTTACTAAGGCAAAAAAATCAATTGCGGGTTTTAAACTAAGAGAAGGACAGGCTGTTGGAGTTAAAGTAACTTTAAGGGGAGAAAAAATGTATATTTTTATGGAGAAGCTTATTAAAGTTGCATTACCTAGAGTTAGAGATTTTAGGGGAGTTTCACCAAAAAGTTTTGATGGAAGAGGTAATTATACTTTAGGAATTAAAGAACAATTGATCTTCCCCGAAATAGAGTATGATGATGTGTTAAAGATAAGAGGATTAGATATAATCTTTGTTACAACAGCTAAATCTGATGATGAGGCAAGGAGTTTATTAAAAGCATTTGGAATGCCTTTTAAAAGATAGGAGAGAGAAATATGGCAAAAAAAAGTATGATTGCAAAAAGCAATCGCAAACCTAAATTTAAGGTTAGAGCTTACACTAGATGTACGAGATGTGGAAGACCTCGTGGAGTTTTAAGAAAATATGGAATATGCCGTATTTGTTTTAGAGAGCTTGCTAACTCAGGAAAAATCCCTGGCGTTAAAAAGTCAAGTTGGTAGAAAAGGAGAATAAATATGTTTGTACAAGACAAAGTAGCAGATATGCTAACAAAAATTAGAAATGCTAATCAAATGAGGTATGAGACAGTTGAGGTTGAAGGTACTAAAATGACGCTTAGTATAGCTAAGATCCTTGAAGAAGAAGGATACATAAATGGATATGAATATATTAAAAATAAGACGGGTGATAAATTAAAACTTGCTTTGAAATATGGTCCAAAGAAGGAAAGAGTTATTCTTGGTCTTAAAAGAATAAGTAAGTCTGGGTTAAGGGTATATGCAAATTCTTCAGAACTTCCGAAAGTATTAAATGGTTTAGGAATTGCAATAATATCTACTTCTAAAGGTCTTATGACTGATAAAAAGGCTAGAGAGCAAGGGATTGGAGGCGAAGTACTTGCCTATATTTGGTAAGGATTTATGAGTAGAATTGGAAAAAGAAAACTTACAATCCCGGAAAAGGTTGATGTTAATATCAATGGAAATAACATTGTAGTTAAAGGACCAATGGGAGAGTTAAACTTAGATTTTAGTAATTTAGTTAAAGTTGAAATTAAAGATAATCAAATATCTGTAATGCCAACTAAAAAAACAAAGGAAGCAAATATTATGACTGGAACAACTAACTCTCATATAAAAAATATGCTTGAAGGAGTTAGTGTTGGTTTTACAAAACAATTAGAGACTGTGGGTGTAGCTTATCGTTTTGCGCTTCAAGGTAACACACTTGTAGTATCTGCAGGATACTCAAAAAGTATTAATGTTGAAATTCCTTCGGATATAAAAATTACAAGTCCATCGAATAACATAATTGTTATTAGTGGAATTGATAAACAAAGAGTTACAGAGTTTGCGGCCAATGTTCGTAAAATACGAAAGCCAGAACCGTACAAAGGAAAAGGAATTCGTTATGAAAATGAAACTATTCGTCGTAAAGAAGGAAAGAAAGCGGCTAAGTAAAGGAGTTTAATATGATAAATAAAAATGCTAAAAGGGAAGCAAAGATTAGAAGACATAATAGAGTTAGAAAATCTGTTTTTGGTACTAAAGAAATACCAAGATTAAATGTTTTTAGATCAAACAAAGAAATCTACGCTCAAGTAATTGATGATGAATCAAAAACTACTTTGGTAAGTTCATCTTCTTTAGAACTTAAAATTAAAAATGGTGGAACTATTGAAGCTGCAATAGCAGTTGGAAAAGACTTAGCTGAAAAATGTAAAAAAGCCAAAATTAAAAAAGCAGTTTTTGACCGTGGTGGTTACTTATATCACGGACGGGTTGCTGCCCTTGCTAACGCAGCAAGAGAAGCGGGTTTACAGATATAGGAGGAATTATGGCAAAAGAAAAATTTGATAACAAAAAAAGCAATATGCTAGAAGAAAAAGTTATTAGTATTAGTAGGGTAACAAAAGTTACCAGAGGCGGAAGAAGTTTTCGTTTCAGTGCTACTGTAGCTGTTGGAAATCGTAAAGGTTTAGTTGGTATTGGTACTGGAAAAGCAAATGAAGTACCAGAAGCTATAAAGAAGGCATTACAAGCTGCAAATAAAAGTGTTTATAAAATAGCTTTAGTTGATAATAGAACTATTCCTCACGAAGCTACTTGTAAGGTTGGACGTGCTGTAGTTTTAATTAAACCGGCTAAAGAAGGTAGGGGAATTATTGCTGGTGGTGCAGCCCGCGCTGTATTAGAATTAGCAGGCGTTAAAGATGTTGTTGCTAAGTCTTTAGGAAGCAGCACTCAAGTAAACGTAGCAAAAGCAACTTTGAAAGCTCTTATGTCTCAAAGAACTAAGGAACATATTGCTGAACTTAGAGGCAAGAAAGTTGAGGAGTTGTAATATGAAATTAGAAAATCTTCCAAAATCAAAGGAATTTAAAACTAAAAAAAGAGTAGGAAGGGGCCCAGGATCAGGAATGGGTAAAACCTCAACTTCAGGGCAAAAAGGTCAAAAATCAAGAAGTGGAGTATCGATTAAACCTTGGTTCCAAGGTGGACAAAGCCCAATTTATAGACAACTGCCGAAAAGAGGATTTAACAACGCTCGTTTTACAAAAAGGTTCGCAATTATTAATGTAAGTGATTTAAATAAATTTTTTAATGATGGTGATATTGTAACTGAGGAAATTTTAAAAGAAAGAGGGATTATTAAAAAGCGACTTTCTGGCATTAAGGTACTTGGAAATGGAGAATTAACTAAAAAGCTAACTATTAAAGCAGATCGATTTACTTCATCAGCAGTAACTAAAATTGAAAAAGCTGGTGGCAAAGCAGAGGTGATCTAAAATGCTAAGTAGCATAACTCAATTATTTAATAAGAACAACAAAGATTTAAGAAAAAAAATCTATTTTACTATTATGTGTTTGGGAATCTTTTGTTTGGGTACTACTATAACAATTCCATGGGCAACAAAATTAATTGATAATTTAGGTTTTTTAGAAATATTTAACCTAATGAGTGGTGGTGGTCTTCAAAATTTTTCAATCTTTGCGCTTGGAGTTTCACCATATATTACAGCGTCAATTATTACAGAAATATTGCAAATGGATATTATTCCTTATTTTAAAGAATTAAAAGAACAAGGATATACTGGAAGACAAAAAATTAATTCTATAACCAGATATTTAGGAATCGCCATTGCATTTGTTCAAGCTTATGCGTTAACGGCGTTTTATATGAAAGGACTGGACGCATATGGCATACTTAAAACAACTTTGGTAATGGTTGCAGGGACATCTTTTTGTATGTGGATGGGAGATCAAATCACTAATAAAGGAATTGGCAACGGTCAATCAATGTTAATATTAACCGGTATTCTTCAAAGTATGCCAAATATTTTTAGAAGTGCTTATGCAGCATTTATAACTTCAGCAAAATATTCATCTGTAATCGGAGCAACTTTATTTATATTATTTTGTTTAGTATATTTGATTATTATAGTCGGTATAATATGGGTTCAGCTTGCTGAAAGAAGAATACCTATTCAGTATTCAAATAGAACTACTGCAGCATATGGAGCTCAAACAAATTTTCTACCATTAAAAATAAATTCTGCAAGTGTAATTCCTGTAATATTTGCATCAATATTTACTACCATTCCATCAACTATTGCGCAACTTACTAAGAAGGAATCAGTTATTAATTTTGTAGAAAAATACATATTTTATACTTCAGACACTGGATTTATATTATATTTACTATTAATTATATTTTTCGCATATTTTTACACTTTCTTAATGATGAATCCAACTGAAATGAGTAAAAATTTAAATGAAAGTGGCGGATATATTCCTGGAATTAGGCCTGGGAAAGATACTGCTGAATATATTAGTAAATCACTATCAAGATTAACTCTTGTTGGTGCATTATTTTTAATTATTTTAGCAGCACTTCCTATAATACTATCTAAATACACCTCGCTTCCTGATAATGTAACCATCGGAGGAACAGGCATATTAATAGTTGTGGGTGTTGCAATTGAAACTTATAAGCAACTTGAGAGTGAACTTGTAAGCAGAAGCTATGCTTCAAGAAGAAAGAGGTTGAGATAATGAAAAATGTTGTATTTATTGCCCCTCCAGCAGCTGGAAAAGGGACTCATAGTAACAAATTAAAAGAGAAATACGGATATGAACATATTTCCACAGGTGATTTATTACGCAATGAGATTAATAATAAAACGGAAATAGGTAAAAAGGTAAAGGCTGTAATTGATGCGGGCAATTTAGTAGAAGATGATATTATTATTAAAATACTTGAAAGTAATTTGAAAAGTATTGCTGGAAAATTATTTGTATTAGATGGCTTTCCAAGAAACCTTAACCAAGCTAAAAAATTAACAGAAATTTTTAAAAAATTAAATATTGATTATGAAGTTATTTTCTTATTAATAGATGAACAGGAAGCTATGAAAAGAACTTTAGGAAGAATCGTATGTAGTTGTGGAAAAAGTTATAATATCTTTAATGAGGATTTTAAACCAAAAGTTGAAGGTATTTGTGATGTTTGTAATAGTAAACTTGTAAAACGTGATGATGATAATGAAGAGTCATTTAAAGTTAGATTTCAAACCTTTCTTAAAAACAATGAACCAATATTAGAGTATTATAAAAAGCTAGATAAGCTTAATGTAATTACCGTTAATAAGCATAGTAAATTTGTTTTTGAAGATATTGAAGAGGTTATTAATGGTAACTATTAAATCTAATAGTGAAATTAATAAAATGAAAAAAGCGGGATATATCAATTATTTAACTCACGAAGAGATAAAAAGTAAATTAAATGTTGGTATGTCAACAAATGAATTAAATGAAATTGCAGATAATTTTATAAGGAAACACGGAGCAATTCCATCGTCACTTAATTTTCAAGGTTATCCTAAAAGTATTTGTGTTTCTGTTAATGATGAGGTTGTACATGGTATCCCTTCGGATAGAATTATTAAGGATGGTGATGTTGTTTCAATAGATTTAACAGTAAGATTTGATGGTTATGAAAGTGATAGCGCAAGAACTTATATTGTGGGAAATGCTTCCAAAGAAGTAAAAGATTTGGTAGAAAATACTGAAAAAAGCTTATATGAGGGTTTGTCAAAAGTAAGAGATGGAGTTCGTCTTTCTGAAATAGGGCTAGCAATTGAAAACTTTGCTCACTCTAAAGGCCTATCAGTAGTAAGAGAACTTGTTGGGCATGGAATAGGTAAAAATATGCATGAGGCACCAGATGTTCCAAATTATTACACAGAAACAGACGTTATTTTAAAAGAAGGAATGACTATTTGTGTTGAACCGATGCTAAATTTGGGAACAAAAGATATTTATATAGAAGACGATCTTTGGACAATTAAAACAAAAGATGGTAAGCAAAGTGCTCATTTTGAACACACAATAGTAGTTACAAAAAATAGTTATGAAATATTGACAGGAGAGTGATAGGAAAATGGCTAGTAACAAAAAAAATGACAAAATTGAAATGGAAGGTGAAGTTGTCGAAGTTTTAAAGGGGAGTTTTTATCTTGTAAGACTTCAAAATGGACATACTGTACAGGCCCACGTTTCTGGTAAAATGCGTATGAATATGATACGTATCTTACCAGGCGATACTGTTATAGTAAAAATTTCGCCTTATGATTTAACACGTGGGATTATAACATGGAATAAAAGATAGGAGATGTAAAAGATGAAAGTAAGAGCATCTGTAAAAAAGATTTGTAAAAAATGTAAAATTATTAGAAGAAAAGGTAAAGTTATGGTTATATGTAATAACCCTAAACATAAACAAGTTCAAGGATAGGAGATAAAATGGCAAGAATTAAAAATATTGAATTACCAAATGAAAAACAAACTTGGATTGGACTTACCGCAATATATGGTATCGGTAAGAAACTGGGAAATACAATTTGTAAAAATGCGAAAGTTGAGCCAATGAAAAAAGTTAAAGATTTGACGGAAGCAGAAATTATTGCTCTTCGTAAAGAAGTTGATAAGCATTTAACCGAAGGAGACTTAAGGCGTGATGTTCAAATGAACATTAAAAATAAGATGGAAATTGGTTCTTATCAAGGAAACAGGCATAAAAAAGGGCTTCCTGTTAGAGGGCAAAGCACAAGAAGTAATGCAAAAACATTAAAAGGAAAAGGAAAAACTGTAGCAAATAAGAAAAAGGCAGGAAAGTAGGTGTTAAATAATGGCTTATAATAGGAGAAAAAAGAAAAATAAAATAGTTGTAACTGAAGCACAAGCACATATTCATGCTACGTATAATAATACTATCGTAACAATCTCTGATAAAGACGGCAATGCTATTAGTTGGTCTTCAGCGGGTAGAATTGGTTATAAAGGAAGTAAGAAGAAAACGCCTTATGCTGCTGGTATAACAGCTGAAAATGCTGCTTTAGCTGCGAAAGAGCAAGGAGTTACAAAAGTAGACGTTTATGTTAAAGGCTTAGGACCAGGAAGAGAAAATGCAATTAGAAGTATTCAAACAGCTGGACTAGAGATTATGAGTATTACAGATGAGACACCTGTACCACATAATGGGTGTCGTCCACCAAAAAGACCAAGAAATTAATTTTAAGGAGGGAAATTAATGATAAAGTTTGAAAAACCAGAATATAAAATAACTGAAAAAATTGAGGGTAACCATTATGGAAAATTTGAATTAGAACCGCTTGAAAGAGGGTTTGGTATGACAATTGGTAATGCATTAAGAAGAGTGCTTCTATCTAGCTTACCAGGAAGTAGTGTTGTATCAGTTAGTATAGACGGAGTAATGCATGAATTTCAAAAGATTGACGGTATAGTAGAGGATGTAACAACAATAATTTTGAATATAAAGAAATTAGTTGTGAAAAATCATTCTAATACTGCCAAGACTTTAAAACTTCATGCTAGTAAAGAGGGAGCTGTTTTAGCATCAATGATTGAAAAAGATGCTGATATTGAAATAGTTAATCCAGATCTTGTTATCTGTAATCTTGTTAAAGAGGGGAAGATAGATATGGAACTTGTTGTTGATAATGGTAGAGGTTATGTTGAGGCAAAAGTTAACAAAGAACGTTTTGCTGAAAGTAAAATTGGTATTATACCAGTAGATTCAAATTTCTCCCCAATTGAAAATGTTAAATATGAAGTTATAGATACTCGTGTTGGCCAAAATGAAAATTATGATAAATTAATTTTGGAAGTTACAACTGATGGTAGTATGACTCCAGAAGAAGCAATTGCTCTTGGAGCTAAAATACTTGTAGAACATTTTGAACTTCTATGTGACTTAAATTCTATAGCGAATTTAACTGGTATTATGGAAGAAAAAAAGGTTGATACAATGGCTAAAACATTAGAGACACCAATTGAAGAAGTTGAATTTTCTGTAAGAGCTTATAATTGTTTAAAAAGAGCAAACATTCATACTATTCAAGACTTAGTAAATAAAAAGGAAGCAGAAGTTACTAAAATTAGAAACTTAGGAAAGAAATCTTTAAAAGAAGTACTTGATAAAGTGGCTGATTTAGGACTTGAATTTAAGGAGTAAAATATGGCATATCGTAAATTAGGAAGACGCTCTCAGATAAGAAAAAGCATTTTGTCTGGTTTAACTAAGGAATTAATTATGCATGAAAGCATAATAACAACTGAAGCTAGAGCAAAAGAGGTTAGAAAGTTCGTAGATAAAATGGTAACTTATGGCAAAAAAGGCTGTTTGGTATCAAGAAGGAAAGCTTTAGCTTTCTTAAGTAATGATAATAGTGTTGTTAAGAAGGTTTTTGAAGATTTGGCTGAAAGATATAAAAACCGTGATGGTGGTTATACAAGAATTATAAAAATAACTGAACGTCGTGGCGATGATGCTTTACAAGTTAAAATTGAGCTAGTGTAAGAAGTGTAGATTATATCTATACTTTTTTTATAAAAAGGATATAATAAAGTTCAAATAATTACAATTTTGTGTTAAAATATTAAATAGACATTAAGGAGTGAATTATATGGCTAAAGTTATATCATTAGTTAATCAAAAAGGTGGTGTTGGTAAAACAACATCTAGTATAAATTTAGCTGCAGCATTAGGTCAGCATGGTAAGAAAACATTATTAATAGATATGGATCCTCAAAGTAATGCGACAACAGGGGTAGGATTTAATTCATCAGATTTTGAAAATGATATATATGAAGTAATTACTGGTAAATGTGAAATAGAAAAAGCAATTTGTAAAACTAAATTTAAAAATTTAAGTGTTATTCCCTCAACATTAAATTTAGCAGGAATTGACTTAGAATTTGTAAAAAAAATGTATTCAGATAAAGATTTTCAAAGAAATAATCAGTTGAAAAACGCCATTCAAAGCATAAGAAATGACTACGATTATATTATAATTGACTGTCAACCTTCATTAGGATTATGTACTATGAATGCTCTTGTAGCGAGCGATTCTGTGATTATTCCTGTTCAATGTGAATTTTATGCGCTTGAAGGAATAACACAACTTTTAAATTCAATAATAATGGTTCAAAATAGTATGAATCCTAATTTAAGAATTGAAGGTGTGCTTCTTACAATGCTTGATGGTAGAACAAATATTGGACTTGAAGTAATTGAAGAAATAAGAAAATATTTTAAAGATAAGGTGTTTAATACTATAATACCAAGGCTCGTTAGATTAGTTGAAGCTCCATCACATGGAAAACCAATTAATGAATATGATCCTGAGTCACGTGGGGCAGAGGCTTATCACAATTTAGCAAGGGAAGTGATTGAAAGAAATGGAAACTAAGAAAAAAGCTTTAGGAAAAGGTTTAGAAGAATTATTTTCAAATGCATCTTTTAATTTTAATAATTTTGAACATGAAATAGTTAGCGATGAAAGAGGAAATGCAATTGAAATTGATTTAGATGAGATTAGGAGTAATCCTTATCAACCACGAAAGACATTTAATGAAGAATCTTTAAATGAGTTAGCTGATTCTATTAAGACTTATGGAATAATTGAACCAATCATTGTAAAAAAGAGCATTAAGGGTTATGAAATAATAGCTGGTGAAAGAAGAACGAGGGCTGCTAAAATAGCTGGCCTTAAAACAATACCGGCAATTATTAAAGATTTTAATGATGAAGAAATGATGGAAATTGCGCTTCTTGAAAATATTCAAAGGGAAGATTTAAACCCAATAGATATTGCACTTTCAATTGATAAAATAATAAAAATTAATAATTATACTCAAGATGAGTTTGCTAAAAGAATTGGAAAAAGTAGAAGTTATATTACAAATTTACTTGGTTTATTAAAACTTCCTAATATTGTTAAAGAAAAAGTGAAAGATGAGAAGATTTCTATGAGTCATGCAAGGAGCCTTAGCAAACTTGATGATGACAATAAAATAATTGCTCTCGTTAATAGGATAGAAAAAGAATCCCTTAATGTAAGAGATTTAGAAAGAATATTGTCTGGTAAACAAAATATACAAAGTAAAACTTCAAAAGTTTCTCATAACTATAAAATGTATGAAGATGCAATTAGCGATACGATTGGGAATAAAGTGAAAATTAACGATAAGAAAATAGAAATTTTTTATGATTCTTTGACCGATTTAAATCGAATTCTAGAGATATTAAAAATAGAAATAGAGGATTAATATGATATTTGAATATAATATTGGTGATGAAGTAATCATGAAAAAAGAACATGCTTGTAAAACAAATTTGTGGATTATTACAAGAGTTGGGGCAGACATTAAGATAAAGTGTAAAAATTGTGGAAGAGAAATAATGATGGATCGTTTGAAATTCCATAAAAAGTTAAAAAAGGTGATAGATAATGGCAAAGAGAAAGAAAATTAAAAAACAAATATCTTTCCATCCAGTTGTAGTTTTTATAATTATAGCTTTAGCAGTTGTAATTTTAAGTTCAATATTAAAATTATTTGATTTTTCTGCAACATATAATGTTTTAGTTGCTAATACAAAAGATTTTATATCTAAAACAGAATCTGTTACTTCACTTTTAAATTTAAGAGGTATAAAGTATATATTTTCTAATACAGTTTCGAATTTTGCTAATTATGTAGTGCTATCAAATTTACTGATTGTTTTAATTGGTATTGGAGTCATGGAATATAGTGGTTTTTTAAGGACAGCTATTGGACTTTTAACCAAACGAGCTAGCAAATTTGTTATAACATATACAATTGTTCTTATTTGTTTGCTCTCAAGTGTAATGGATTTTCTTCCATTTTTAGCTTTTATTCCTTTAGCGGGATTAATTTATAAATATGGAAAAAGAAACCCTAATCTTGGAATTATTGTTTCTTATGCATCTTTAACTTGTGGTTATGGACTTTCATTTTTATTTACAAGCATTGATTCTTCTTTAGCAAAAATATCAATTGCTGGAGCCGGCATCCTTGATGAAAGCTATGTTTTTAAAAGTTCATCGTTGGTATTTATAATGACAATTGCAATTATTATTATATCAATAATTATTACTTTTATTACAGAAAATCATATTGCACCTAAGCTTCCAAAATATGAATTTGATGAAAACGAGGTTTTTGATGATAATATTTTAGACAAACTAGAATTAAGAGGTCTTGTTTTAGCTGGTTTAGGTAGTGCGATTTATTTAATATTGTTTATTTATAATATTATCCCTGGTCTTCCACTTTCTGGGAATTTCTTGAATTATTCTCAAAGTTTTTATATTGATAAATTATTTGGAGAAGGTTCGTTTTTTGCTTCGGGGTTTGTTTTTATAATAACAATGTTATTTATTATTTGGGGATTATTATATGGGATTGGTGCTAAGACTATTAAAAACAATAAAGATTTTGTTGATAGTCTTGGTTATAGTTTAAATGGAATCGGTAAAACAGTTGTTTACATATTTGTTGGTTCTGTTTTAATTAGTGTTTTTAAACAAACAAACATTGGTAATGTGATTGTTGCAGGTTTTACAACTTTTATTACAAATTCTAAATTTAGTGGACTTCCCTTGTGCTTATTACTGTTTGTTTTTTCTGCTATTGCGACACTATTTGTTCCAAATTCAATTACAAAGTGGACAATTATGTCATCTGGAGTAATTCCGACTTTTTTAAATGCAGGGCTTTCTGCTGAGTTTGCTCAGGTTATTTTTAGATTTGGAGAAACATCAGTCATTGGTTTAACTCCATTATTTGCATATTTTATAGTCTACCTTGCGTTTCTTGAGAAATATAAACAAGGAGATCAAAATTTAAGTCTTCTTCAGTCTTTTAAATATCAGTTACCATATAGTCTTTCTACTATGGGAGTGTTGTTATTATTAATTGTTATTTGGTATTTGATATCACTGCCATTGGGGATTGGCGGTTATGTATCGATTTAGAAAGGAAATATTATGTCATTAAGAGCGGGTATAGTTGGTCTTCCTAATGTTGGCAAATCAACTTTGTTTAATGCTATTGCTAAGAAAAATGCAATTGCTGCAAACTATCCATTTGCGACAATTGAGCCAAACATAGGAGTTGTCATTGTTCCTGATCAAAGATTAGATTTCTTAAATGAGATGTATGAGCCGGATAGTTTGATTCCCACAACATATGAATTTATTGATATAGCAGGTCTTGTAGAAGGTGCTTCGAAGGGTGATGGATTAGGAAATAAGTTTTTATCACATATTAGGGAAGTCGATGCAATAGTAGAGGTGGTAAGATGTTTTGACAATCCTGATATAACTCATGTTTGTGGCTATGCCGATCCAATAAGAGATATTGAGATTATTAATGTAGAGCTTGTTTTATCTGATCTTGAGATAGTTCAAACAAGGCTTGAAAAAATAGTGAAAAAAGCAGAAGCAACTAAAGATAGGGACCTTTTATTTGAGGTTGAAACTTTAAAAAAGGTTGAAAGAATATTGTTAAACAATAAAGCAATTCGTAATGAAAGATTTTCTCATGATGAAGAAAAACTTATTAAAAGTTTTAATTTATTAACATCAAAACCAATAATTTATGCCGCAAATATATCTGAAGATTCTATGGCAACAGGGGATAATAAACTTACCCTTTTAGTTAAGGATTATGCATCAAAAGAAAAGGCAGCTGTTGTTGTAATATGTGCTAAAGTCGAAGAAGAATTATCGGCTTTTGACGAAAAAGAAAAAAAAGAATATTTAAAAAGTATTGGTATAAGTAACAGCGGTCTTGATAAACTCATTTATGCTACATATGATTTGTTAGGTCTTGCAACATTTTTTACTAGTGGTAAAGACGAAGTTAGAGCTTGGACATTTATCAAAGGAACTAAAGCGCCAAAATGTGCTGGTATAATTCACTCTGATTTTGAAAAAGGTTTTATAAAAGCAGAAGTGATGTCATTTGAAGATTTGAAAAAGTATGGAAATGAAGCTAAGGTGAAAGAGGCTGGACGCCTTCGTCTTGAAGGAAAAGAATATTTAATGCAAGATGGAGATATTTGTTATTTTAGGTTTAATGTATAGTTATGGAAAGGGTATATATATATAAATGCGGTGATTATAATTTAGAAGCAAAAAAAGCAATAGATAATGTTATTGACTCTTTTTTGGTATTAAAAAATATTAAAAACAAGAAGGTAATTATAAAAGCCAATCTTGTATCAGCAATAAAGCCTGAAAAAAGTGTAACAACTCATTATTTACTAATAAAATATTTAACTGAATATTTAACAAGCAGGAAATGCAAAGTCATTATCGGAGACAGTCCTGGAGGTTTATATAATAAAAGTACTCTTGAGCATATTTATAAAGAAACAAAAATGAATGAAACAGGTGCAATTCTTAATCAAAATTTTGAAACAGAAAAATGTGTATATAAAGAAGCAAAAGTATTAAAAACTTTTGAATATACCAGCTTTTTAAAAGAAGCAGATATAATAATTAATTTTTGTAAACTTAAAACTCACGGTATGATGGGTATGAGTGCTAGTGTTAAAAATATGTTTGGTTCTATTCCTGGAACATTAAAACCTGAATATCACTATCGTTTTCCTAACAGTGATGATTTTGCAAATATGTTAATAGATATAAATGAATATTTTAAACCACATATTAATATAACAGATGCAGTTGTAGGTATGGAAGGGAACGGTCCTACGATGGGTACTCCTAGAAAAATAGGTCTTATAATGGCATCAGAGAATCCCTATGCACTAGATTATATCTCAGCACAAATAATAGGACTTGATTATCAGACTGTTGAAACGATTGTTCAAAGTATTAAAAGAAAATTGTTTGATAAAGATAATATTATATTAAATGATGATATAAATAAATATATTATTAAAGATTTTAAGTTAATTAAAAAAGCAAGATCGATGTCTTTCTTTAAAGATAAAAAAGGATTCCATAACAAGTTTATAAGTAAAGCAGGGGAAAGGTTATTTAGTAATAAACCGTATTTAGTGTCAAGGAAGTGTGTTGGCTGTTCAAAATGCGCTAATGTATGTCCTGCGCAAGCTATAGATATGGTTAATAGAAAACCAATAATAAACAAATCAAAATGTATAAAATGTTATTGTTGCCAGGAGTTTTGTCCTAAAGGTGCAATTATTATTAAAACATCCGTTTTGTTGAGAATGATTCATAAATTTAGAAAATAAGAAAGGTTAATATGACATTTACCACAGCATTAAAAGAAGAATTAAGTAAAAAAAAGTTTAATATTCTTGAAGCTCATTTTGAACTTGAAGGCTTTTTAAGATGTAGTAATATTTTAAATAATAATAAAACTATTGTGGTAGAAAACGCTTCGGTTGCAAGAAAAATTTACACTAATATTAAACATATTTTTGATATTAAACCGAAGATAATTATTAGAATTCAAAAAAGATTTAGAGCAAAACAAATATATATTCTTGATTTAAAAGAGGTATATAATATTGCAATAGAATATTTTGGTTTAAATAGTAAATGTAGCATGTTAGATAATAAAGAGGAAAAGTTGGCTTTTTTACAAGGGGCTTTTTTAGCAGTAGGAAATATTTCAAATCCTCAAACTAGCGGTTATCATTTAGAATATATTTGTAATAATGATAAAGTTGCTAAATTTATTAAGTCTTTATTAATTGATTTTAATTTTAAAGCAAAAATAGTTAATAGAAAATATAAAAGTGTTGTATATTTGAAATCTGGAGATGATATAAGTGATTTGTTAAAATTATTTAAAGCAACCTCATCATTATTCTTTTTTGAGGATATAAGAATATATAGAGATCATAAAAATATGGTTAATAGAATTAATAATTGTGAGATCTCTAATCAAACTAGAAGTATAGAGACGGGCCTTAAACAAATTAAATCAATCAATTATCTAGAAGAAAACAATTTATTAGAATTATTTGATGATAAAACAAAAATTATAATTGATGCAAGAAAAAAATATCCTGAATTTTCTTTATCAGAACTTGCTCAAGTTATTTCTCTAGAATATAATTATAATATTGGAAAATCTGGGGTAAATCATCATTTTAGAAAAATTAATGAATTAATAAGAAAACATAAAATAAATAATAAAGTGGGTATTAAATGAGGATAAAATTAATAGTTAGTTATGATGGTTCAAAATTTAATGGTTTCCAAAGGCAAAAAGATGGAAATGGCGTTCAAAACGCCTTAGAAAACGCTTTAACAAAAATATATAATCATAAAGTTATTGTAAAGGGATCTGGAAGAACTGATGCTGGCGTTCATGCAAATAATCAAGTTATTCATTATAATGCAGACAATATAGAAAAAGATCTTGTTAAAAAATTAAATAATGATTTAAATCCAAATATTGTTGTCAAGAAAGCTTTAAAGGTGAAAGATGATTTTCATTCTAGATATTCTGTTAAGAAAAAGGAATATGTATATAAAATAAATATTGGTCCTTATAAATCATCACTTTATAATTATTATTATCAAACTAAAAATATTATAGATATACCTTTTATGAAAGAAGCGGCAAGATTATTTGTTGGAAGTCATGATTTTAAGAACTTTATATCTAGTAAAAAAGAAAATACTAATGCAACCATATATTCACTAGATATTAACAGAGTTTTTAATAAGCTAGAAATAAGAATAATCGGTACCAACTTTTATAAATATATGGTTAGAAATATTGTGGGTGCTTTGCTTGAAGTAGGTATGTGTAAAGTCAGTTTTTTAGAAGTGAGAGAAATGATTAATAACCCAAATAAAAAAAGAAATTTAATGACAGCACCACCCCAAGGATTATATTTAAATAAAATCTGGTATTAAATAGTAAAATAAGGCCACTATACTATGAAATCATTTGACTTTTAGTCTAATATAACATATAATTTTAACTGGTACATTTTAATTATTAAATTGTTTTTTCGTGGGAAGATAAAACAAAGTAATAATGAAAGGGAAATAATATGAAAACATTTATGCAAAAAAAAGAAGATATTAATAGAAATTGGTATATCATAGATGCAAGTGAAGATTTCTTAGGTAGAGTAGCAACTAAAGCTGCAACTATTTTAAGAGGAAAACATAAACCAACATATACTCCCCATGTGGACTGTGGAGATTATGTTATTATTATTAATGCATCTAAAGCTAAATTAAGTGGTAATAAATTGAAAGATAAAAAATATTATAATCATTCGGGATATCCTGGAGGTCTTAGAGAAAGAGATGCAAGTACTATGCTAAGTAGATACCCAGAAGAAATGGTTGAAAGAGCAGTAAAAGGAATGCTTCCTCACAATCGCTTAGGAAGAGCGATGGGTAAAAAACTATTTGTTTATAAAGATGAAAATCATAAACAAGAGGCTCAAAAACCAGTAAAGATGGAAATATAATAGGAGGAAATAATGGCTAAAAAACAATCTTGGTATGCAACAGGTAGAAGGAAAACAAGTGTTGCAAAAGTTACTTTAACTGGAGGTACAGGAAAAATAACAATTAATGATAGAGATGTTAAAGATTACTTGCCTCATCAAACACAGATTATGAATTTAACTCAACCTCTTGTTGTAACTGACAACCTTAATAGATTTGATGTTAATGTGGTTGTTACTGGAGGAGGTCTTACTGGTCAAACCGAAGCAATTAGGTTAGGAATAACAAATGCATTATTAAAGTTTGATGAAAATACTGATCAAACAAGAGAAAACAGTTATAGACGTATTTTAAGAAATGCTGGATTTGTTACTAGAGACTCACGTATCAAAGAAAGAAAAAAATATGGTCTTAAAAAAGCACGACGTGCTCCACAATTTAGTAAACGTTAATATATACTTTTAACTCATAATTATTTATGAGTTTTTATTTTGTTAAATATCTCTAATAAGTGTTTATATTTGTTTATTCACATGTTATAATTATGGTATCATATTAGGTGAATAGTGTGAAAGAAAAAGTATTTAAAACTGTAGATGAACAAATTGAGATTCTTAGAAAAAAGGGGCTTATCATAAATGATGAAGACTTTACGAAAGAAACTCTTTTGCGTGAAAACTATTTTTTCTTAACAGGTTATAGGTTTTTATTTATGCGCTCTTTAGAAGATAGAAGATTTGTTGATGGAGCAACGTTTGAAGAACTGTATGCTGTATTTAGTTTTGATAGACAACTTAGAAATATTATTTTTAAAAACATATTGGTATTTGAAAACAACTTAAAAAGCGTAATGAGCTATGTCATGAGTAAGAATCATGGATTTAAAGAAAAAAATTATTTAAATCCTAATAACTTTGTTCGGGATTCATCTAGAAATAGGCAAATTAATGATTTGATACATAAAATGAAAAGGCAAATTAATATAAATGGAAAACAACATAGTGCAACAACTCATTATATGACGAATTATGGATATATACCATTATGGGTCGTTGTTAAAGTATTATCTTTTGGTATTGTTGGAGAGGTATATACAATATTGCAACGTAATGAAAAAAAAGAGATTGCCGATATATTTGGTGTTGAAGTTGGTGCATTAATTGATTATTTACCTATATTAGCGAATTATAGAAATTTATGTGCACATGAAGATATTGTGTATTTAAACAAGACACAATCGTCAATTGATGATACAATATATCATGTATTGCTTAACATTCCTAAAATGGATGGCGAATATATTTATGGAAAAAATGATTTGTTTTCATTAATAATAATATTAAAAAGAATACTTAAAAGACAAGACTTTACAATGTTCTTGAATGAATTGAATTATGAATTAGATTTATTAAATGGCAGATTAAAAAGTATCCCTATTGAAAGAATTTTAGATAAAATGGGGTTTCCAGAAAACTATAGAGAGATAGAAAGGATGAGATAAATATGATAAACGAGAAACAAAAAAAGAATTATAGTTTTTTAATTTTAATAATAGGATTAGTTATATTTTTCGGAGGAATGGGGGCTACATATTATGTAGTGAAAAAATATCCAGACTTTTTTAAGACAATTGAAACAAAAGTCCAGAAAAAAGTAACAATTACAGATTCTGGTATTGCTGATGCAGTGGAGAAAGTCTATGATTCTGTTGTAGTTGTAACCGCTTACAAGGGTGAAACACAATTTTCTTCAGGTACGGGTTTTGTTTATAAGAAAGAAGGAAATGATGCTTATATTTTAACTAATAATCATGTAATAAATGGCGGTGACAGTGTTACCGTTACATTTACCGATGGTTCTGTTGTTAAGACAATACTTGTTGGTAAAAATGAATTATCTGATATTGCTGTTTTGAAAGTAGAAGCAAAAAAAGTATTATCTGTTTCAGAAATTGGTTCAAGTGAAGATTTGAGAGTAGGAGATACTGCATTTACAGTAGGAGCACCTATTGATAGTGTATATTCATGGACTGTTACAAGAGGAATAATCTCTGGAAAAGATAGAATGGTTGAAGTAAAATTATCGAATAATTCAATGCATAGTGATTATGTTATGAAAGTGTTACAAACAGATGCAGCTATTAATTCTGGTAATAGCGGAGGTCCTTTATGTAATTCCAACGGTGAAGTGGTTGGTATTACATCCTTAAAACTTGTGGATACTTCGGTTGAGGGGATGGGTTTTGCTATTCCAATAGAAACAGCAATAAATCATGCCAATATGATTGTTGCTGGAAAGGTTCCTACTCAGCCATATTTAGGTGTGGGAATGAGTAATGTTTCTGATGTTCTTTATTCAGCCCAATATTATAATATTCTTCGTCAAAATGGTATTACTAAAGGTGTAATTGTAATATCTGTTGAAGAAAATTCTCCGGCGGATAAAGCGGGCGTAAGAGCAGGTGATATTGTTACTAAAATAAATGATCATGAAATAACCAGTATTGCTTATCTAAGATATTATTTATATAGCTATAAAGTTGGTGATACAGTTAATTTAAGTATTAATAGAGACGGAAAAGAGAAAAAATTAAAAGTTATTTTAACTTCAAACCCATCGATAATATAGTGTATCATAATATAAGGAGTGATAATTATGGGAAGAATATATCAAATGGTAAAAAGTTTTAAGAAAAGATATCCTAATACAATTGCTTGGAGAATTAAAAAACATGCAGCAGTACTTGATGGATATATAGATGACGATGAAAAGTTACTTTATGCTTTTTGTGGTCAAAATAATAATGATTGGTATGATGTAACCTCTTCTTGTGCTGTTGCCCTTACTAGTAAAAGGTTGCTAATCGGTCAAAAAAGAGTGGTTTGGGGAAGCTTTTATACCCAGGTAACCCCAGATATGTATAACGATATGCATGTATATTCAGGGCTATTTTGGGGTAAGATATATATTGATACAATTAAAGAGACTGTAGTTATTTCCAATCTTGATAAAAAGTCTTTAGATGAGATAGAAACGGCCGTTTCTAAGCTAATGTTGAAGGAAAAAAGAAAATATAGAAGGTAAATATATAAAGGTGGGATAGAATGATACTAAAAAAACCTTATGCCTTTTTAATTAAAAATTTTAAATTAATACATTTTTTAATATTATTATTAATTAGCTTTTGTGCTTTCAGAAGTGTTTTAATAATTAATTTTTTTAATGAATATATTAATAATAACTATCAATTGGTTACTAGTTTTGGTCTTTCTAGTCAATATACTCCATTTGCTTTGTTTATTACTACAATTATTATTATTATTTTTATAATTGCCTTAATTATATTGCTAAACCATAAGAAAAAACCAATCAAATTATATATTGCAATGTTAATTTATTATTTTGTTTATTTTTTATGTATTCTTTATATTTCAAATTTATTAGAGAGCCTTAATTATTCATTATTAGCACCCACTTTATCTCGAAATATAAGAGATATTTCAATATTAATATTTATACCACAATTATTTTTTATTAGTTATGTTTTTATTAGAGCGGTTGGCTTTGATTTTAGAAAGTTTGATTTTGTTAGTGATATTAAACAAACAACTTATGAAGATTCTGAAGAATTTGAAATTAGTTTTGATTTAGAAAGTAACAAAGCTAAAACAATGATAAATAGATTTAAAAGAGAAATGGCATATTATTTTAAAGAGAACCGTTTTATGCTAACAATGATTGGAGTAGTTATTTTTATTTTGTCATTAGTATTAATTTATTTTAATGTTTATCGTAATGAAGATACTAAATATGAAATGGGGGTCAAATTTATTTTAGATAAGTTTGTTTTTAATATTACTCACGCTGAAGTTACAAATTTTAAATCAGATGGAACAATATATGAGAATGGTTATTACGTTGTTTCAAATTTGAATGTAAAAAATAATTCAGCTGTCCCAGCAAAAATTGATTATAATATGTTTAAATTAAAAATTGAAGATAAGGTTATTTCTCCAGACCTTAATTTAAATAAACATTATCCTGATGAATGTTCACCTGTTGTCCCAGAGACAATTACTACTAAAACAGATGAAAATATTTGTTTAATTTATCCCATTACGAAAGATATGATTAATAAAAAAATGGCAATCAGAGTTAACCACGGGGTTTTTATTGATAAGGGAAAAGAGTTTTCAAAAAACATGTACATAAACTTAGGTAAATCAATACCACAAGAGCTTGAAATAAAAAACTATAATTTAGGAGATGAAATAGTGTTTGAAGATACTTTGCTTGGTAATACTAGAATAAATATAATTGATTATGAGATCACTCAAAAATATTTTTATAAATATTATGTGTGTGATAATTGCAATGGAGAAACATCAGAAGGTAATAAGGGTAAAGAAATAATGGATAGTATTACTTATAATGGTAAAGATATTACTGCAAATAAATTAATAGTTTTCCATATTAAGTATAATCCAGATAATAATGTAATTAACAAATATAAACATGTATCTGGTTTAATTGATTTATTTGCTTACATAGAATATGAAATGGATAACAAGACCCATCTTTCTAAAACATCAGGTTTAACACCACAAAATGTTAATAATTTAGCTGTTTTATCCATCCCTAATCAAATTGATATTAAGAATAATATTAAATTGGTGTTTATGATAAGAAATAAAAAATATGTTGTAAATTTAACAGAAAAACAAGGCAACTAGATTTTATTACTATAAAATTATTTAATAATGTTTTTTTTTATAATGCATAATATCTAAATTGACAAAAAAAAGAAACTAGTATAAAATATCTATTGTGATGGAATCTTAGCCAAGTGGTAAGGCGTGGGTCTGCAACACCCTGAGCACCGGTTCAAATCCGGTAGATTCCTCCATAAAAAAATACTTGCATTATGCAAGTTTTATTTTGAAATTTTAAAGCCGAAAAAATAATTGCATTAATATATTATAGACAAATAATAATTAATTTGTTATACTATATTTCGAGTAAAGGGATTACTCCTTGCTTGTATTTACAAGCCAAATTGACCATAAGGAGGTGTAAAAATGGATACTTACGAAATAATGTTTATAATAACTAATAATATTGAGGATGCCACAAATAAAAAGGAAGCTGAAAATCTTCAAAAGATTATTACTTCTGACAAAGGAAAGATTATTGATTTTAAAGAAATAGGTAAAAGAAAACTTGCTTATCCTATTAAAAAAGAAGTAACGGGCACATATTATTTATTAATTGTAGAAGCCAAACATAGTACGATTAAAGAATTTAATCGTAAAGTTTCTATTAATGAAAATGTTTTACGACATTTAATTATTAAAAAAGAAGGAGAATAATAATGAATAAGGTAATATTAATAGGTAGATTTACTCGAGATCCAGAATCTAGAATGGGAAGCAATTCTTTAGAAGTTTCACGCTTTTCTCTTGCTTGTTTAAACGATTTTGTAAATAAGAGCGGAGAAAGGGATGTTGAATTTATAAATTGTGTTGCCTTTGGCAAAACGGCAGAAACAATTAATAAATATTGTACAAAAGGTCAAATGATTAGTGCAACTGGAAGAATTAAAAACAATTCATACGAAGATAAAGAGGGTAATAAAAGATATACAACAGATATTATTGTTGACAGTTTTGAATTTTTAAGCTCAAAGAGATCAAAATCAAATGAGGATATAACAGGAGATAATGTTTCTTTTGATAAAGACATAGAAGTAACGGACGTTACTGAAGATCCTTATAAGGATTTTGGCGAAGAAGTAAATATAAGTAGTGAAGATTTACCTTTCTAAAAATATAAAGGAGGAATATAATGGCAGAATTTTATCACAGAAAAAAGAGAGTATGTCAGATGTGTATTGGAAAATCAGTGGATTATAAAGACACAATGATTATTAATAAATATATTAATGAAATGGGGAAAATTTTACCTCGTCGAATGACAGGAGCTTGCGCTAAACATCAAAGACATATTGCGCAACAAATAAAATATGCGAGGTTTATGGCTTTAATCCCATATGTTAAGTAAAACAATCGATTTAGTTAATGTTAGTGTAGAATAATTACGGGTGAGAAACCAAAAAAGTCTTACCAATAATTGAATTAATTACATCATAATACAAAAATGAGAAGAAGACAAATAAAAAGTCTTCTTTTTTTTAAAAAAGACAAATT
>JAAZKW010000060.1 GCA_012799635.1 Mollicutes bacterium | reverse complement strand
CAGAGAGGCAGAGGGCTTGGGAGTTAAAGAGGAGGACCAAATCAGGGTGACCTCCCGCCGCGGCTCAATAATTACCAAAGTAACTATTACCGATAAGGTTGCTCCGGGGGTTATGTTTATGACCTTTCATTACTGGGAATCCCCGGTGAACGAACTGACAAACTCGGCCTATGATCCGGTCAGCAACACAGCTGAATATAAGGTGAGTGCGGTTAAAATTGAAAAAGTATAAAAAAAAGCCGGGGCTAAGCCTCGGCTTTTTTGAGGTTGAAAGCGTGGGGATTTGGGGTGTTTCTTTAGGGTATTTCTTTGGGGTCAGTGGAAAGTAGAAAGTAGAAAAAGGCCTTTGTCTAACATGGTCAAGCATTGTCTAATGTGGTCTAATAGTTGTCAAAACCTTTGAATGTACTGCTTTCGATCAAATGAATGCAATCAAAGGTTTTTTCTACTTTCTACTTTCCACTTTCTACTCAAACACATGCAAGCAATGTTAGACAACGTTAGACCACATTAATCCACACTAGCCACACCCAACCACTACCTCCCACAAGCGGGTAGTTCACACTGATAGACCTGGTAGCGATGTAAAATAGGGTAATTGAGGGTCTTTTCCAACAAACCTCTGACCGTATCATTGTTCGCCATGATTAAAGAAACCTCTGCGGTGGCATAATTATGGCTTTGCAAAAAATCAATAGTTTTGAGAATTAAAATACTGCTTAAGCCCCTTTGCCTGAATTTTGGTTTCAGACCCATCACAGCCACTCTGACCTTTGTGGATTCTTCAGTTAAATAGCGATGGAGATTAGGCTGAATGATGACTAAACCGGCGAATTCCCCGTCTATCACCAGGTAAAACAAAAAATCCGCTATGCCGGAACGTTTATACGAAAACAAAATTTCTTCTGCTTCCTCAAGGGTTAAGGGAACATATCCCCAATTTTGATTCAAACTTTGGTTGTATAGCTGCAAAAGGCCCGGTGCTTCCTTTTTAGGGGAGTATTTGGCAGGGTAGTAAAGGGATACCTCGTGCTTTTTTATTGCAGACATTATCAGAGAACTAAAATGCTTGGGGGGGGCGGCATCTTTTGTCCAAAGGTAGGATAATAGCTCCATTGATTTAGTCAAGCCCGCTTGTTCCAATAATTTTTGGTAATAGGGGGGATTATAATTTAAACTAGGGTGGGGTAGAACATCAAAACCCGCGGTGATAATTCCCACCCTATCATTGGTGCTGGGGGAAATGGGCCCCAACATTTGTTTTTTTCCCCAGCCAAACAATTCTTCCGCCGCCTTTTGAAGCAAAGCCTCTGCTACCATTGGCTCCTCAACGGATTCAAAAAAACCAAAAAAACCTTCTTCCTTCGAGTTATGTTGCTCATCATATAGGGCGGCTATTCTTCCAAGTATTTGCCCCTTTTTCTCCGCTAAAAAAAGTGTTGCTTGATTGTTTGCATGTTTTTTACTGAAGGCTTGCAGCTTTTTCATATCCTCCCGAGTTTGGCTTCTATTATTTAAAGAGTCCAAATAGATGCTGTTTTTAAATTTGGCAAAATTGCTCCAATCCCTAGGGGTTTCCACAGGTCGGACAATTAGAGAACTCACCTTTTACCACCTCTCAACATTAATAATTTTAGCTATCGGGAACCACCGGCCTCCTGCCAGTGAACACCGGAGGGTGTCCTTCCCTACTAAAGCCTATGTTGAAAAGAAAGATTTCTTGCAAAAAATTTTTGAAAGTATGAAATTTTGCAGGAAATGAAATATTTTTAACGAAGTTATAACTAGCATTATTAAGAATAATTATCAAAGGAGGATTATTATGAAACTAGCAGGAACAAAAACAGAAGCAAACCTCTGGGAAGCCTTTTCAGGGGAATCCCAAGCCAGAAATAAGTATACCTACTTTGCATCTGTGGCCAAGAAGGAAGGCTATGAGCAAATAGCTGCAATTTTTTTAGAAACTGCAGAGCAAGAAAAAGAGCATGCCAAAAGGGCCTTCAAGTTTTTAAATGGAATTGGTAATACGGCAGAAAATTTAAAAGCTGCGGCAGAAGGGGAAAATTACGAGTGGACGGAAATGTATAAGAACTTTGCCATCGATGCCAGGGAAGAAGGCTTTCAGGAAATCGCCTTTTTCTTTGAAAAAGTGGCCCTGGTAGAAGCCGAACACGAAAAGAGATATTTGAAGCTGTTGCAGAATTTAGAAGAAGGGAAGGCCTTTAAAAAGGATGAACCTGTCCGCTGGTACTGTCGTAATTGCGGGCATATCCACGAAGGGGTGGAGGCATTGAAGGTTTGTCCCGTCTGTGCCCATCCTCAAGCCTACTTTCAAATTCACGCCCAAAATTATTAAAAGAGGCCCTTGGGCCTTTTTTATATTGTAAATAATGGTAAACCCTTTACTTTCGGCGAGAAATGTGGTAAAATTTTAGCCACATAAAAACTATAGGCTGCGCTGAATTCTTATCCAGGGGT
>JAAZKW010000022.1 GCA_012799635.1 Mollicutes bacterium | reverse complement strand
GTTGTTCTTTCATAGTTAATATTATATTTCCTTTCATTATTTTCTTCCTTTCTAGGAAGATTATATTATATAAGACTGACATTTTCAAAAAACTAACTATACTGACATTATCATAAAACTATTACAGAAATTAGATAAATAAATTGACAAAACATTAAAAGTATTGTATTATCTAATTGTTATTTAAAGGAAAGCGATTTTAATATCCACCTTATTGAGTAGTAATCAATGGGTAAAGAACCTAAGTACTGCATTGGCAGATATATTAAGTTTTTTAAGGTGGATAGATTATCCATCTTTTAAATTGTATGGAGGCGAAGAAATATAGCAAAGATTGAAGAACTACCAATTAATGAACAGATTAAGATAAATGAATTAATGGTTATAGGACCAAACGGAGAGAAATTAGGAATTAAAAATCTCGATGATGCATTAACGATTGCATCGTTTGCGGCATTGGATTTAGTTTTGGTGAGTGCTAATTCTAAACCAGCTGTAGCAAAAATAATGGATTATAATAAATACCGTTATGAAAAACAAAAAAAGTTGAAGGAAGCTTTAAAAAAACAAAGAGAAACCAATAAGGAAGTTAAAATATATCGTTTATCAGTTACAATTGATGTTGCTGATTTTGAAACCAGAAGAAGAAATGCAGAGAATTACCTTAAAAAAGGACATAAAATTAAAGCATATATTCGTTTTAAAGGTAGACAAATGGCATATCCTGAATTAGGTGAAAAAGTTCTTTTAAGATTTGCGGAAGCTTTATCTGAAGTATCAGAGATTGAATCTAAACCTCAAATGGATGGAAGACAAGTATATATGATGCTTGCTCCTAAAAAATAGAAAGGATGTATTAATTATGGCAAAATCAAAACAAAAAACTCATAAGGCTAGTAAAAAAGTATTAACCAAAAAGAATGGTCGAATTACTTATAAGAAAAGTGGTGGAAACCATAAGACAGCTAAAGATTCGAGCAAAGCAATAAGACAAAGAAGAAATAAAGGAGTATTAGAAAGTGGACAAGCAAAAAGACTTTCTAATGTAATATAGTGAGGGGATAATTATGGTAAGAGTTAAAAGAGGCGCGATTGCTAAAACTAGGAGAAGAAAAGTTTTAAAGCAAGCTAAAGGATATTTTGGAAGTAAACATCGATTATATAAAACAGCTCAAGAGCAACTATTTCATAGTGGAGCTTATGCATATAGAGATCGTAAACAAAATAAGAGAAATTTTAGAAAGTTATGGATTACAAGAATTAATGCTGCATGTCGTATGCATGATCTTAGTTATTCTAAATTCATTAATGGTCTTGCAATTGCCGGAATAGAGGTTAATCGTAAGATGCTTTCAGAACTTGCAATTAACGATGAAAAAGCATTTTTAGCTTTGATTGAAACTTCTAAAAAAGCTTTAAAAGGAGAGAAAGTAAAACCTGCTGAAGTAAAAAAGAAAGAAGCCCCAAAAGAAGTTAAGGAAAAGAAGGAAGAAGTAAAAGAAGTAAAAAAAGCGCCTGTGAAAAAGGCGGCACCTAAGAAAACAACAACTAAAAAAGCATAAGTTATATAAATTTTAAAAACAACTAAAAGTCATATATTTATCTTTTGTTACAATGTAGATATATTGACTTTTTTCTTTTTTATGTTACTATAATTAACTATAAGAAAGGGTAGTTTTGTTATTAACTAACAATTTTTATTATAGTATCTAGGAGGTTAATGTGGAAAAATTTTATGAAAATACAACTGAAAATAGTTTGAAAAGTTCATTACATAAATTGATATTACCGCAAGAATGCGCCAATAGAACTCAAAAGGATCAAGTTCCAGAATATATTGTTCTTCATGAGCCTTCTACTGGTTTATATAAAACCCCACCATCTTTTAATATGCAGTATTATGCAAGAAAAATATTAATTGATGGTCTTCAAGGTAAAGAAGTTGGCTATCATTTTCTTGTAGGAGATAAAAAGGTTTATCAATTTATACCTGAAGATGAAGTTGCTTATCATACAGGGACTTCATTTAATTACAAAAGCATCGGAGTAGAAAGACTAGTATGTATGGGTATATCACATGAGGATGCTCTTCATAATCAAGCAAAACTTGTGGCAACATTGATGGTAAAATGGGGCCTTGGAATTGACAAAGTGATTACTCATCTAGAAACAAGAAGAAGAAGTCTTATAAAGCCACGCGTTTGTCCTAGTCGTTTATTAGCAGGCTTATATGGTGGTTTACCTGGTTTTATGCAAGAAATATCGTATTGTTTAAAAACTAGGGATTTATTTTTTGAACTATTTGAATCAACTAAATTAATTGATGATTTATTTAAACTAAAACTAAAACCAGAAGAAGATTTTGTTAGAATAAGAGGAAAGTGATTTCCTTTTTTTATTTGTCATACTTGATATTAATAGGAGTTTTAGGTATAATTAATATTGTAAAAATAGGTGGAATATGAGAAGAATTATATCTAGTCTTGATATAGGTACGAACTCTATAAAGCTTGTAGTTGGCGAATTTCAAAAAGACAAGCTTAATATTTTGTCTTGTGTTAATGTTCCATCTCAGGGAATAAAAAATGGTTATATTGTTAATAGAGAAAGTGCTGAGTTTGCTTTACAAGAGGCTTTTTTTAAAAGTGAGGAAATACTTGGTATGCAAATCAAAGAAACTCTTGTTAATGTTCCAAGTTACGGACTTTCTTGTTTTATATCAAATGGCTCAGTAAATATTAATAATGCAGATAAGTCAATAAATCATAAACATTTAATTAAGGCTATGCAAAATAGTGTTTATGGTAAAATAGATAATAATAAAGAATTGGTAAGTATCATGCCTGCTAAGTTTTTTTTAAATGACGACAAACAAGTGTCATCTCCAATTAACATGGTTGCAAACAAGTTAACTGTTAGTGATGTTGCAGTTGTTATTCCTAAAAAAAATGTTGAAAACATTGTTAATTGCATTGAAAAATTAAATATTAAAGTAACTGATGTATGTATAAATCCTCTTTGTGATTTTTATGAATTTAAAACTGATGATATGAAAAAAGTTGTGGGTGTTATAGTAAATATTGGTCATACTAAAACAGAAGTATCAATATTTAATAAAGGTATCTTAACTGCATCAGAAATCATTGATATTGGCGCTATAAACATTGATAATGATTTAGCATATATATTTAAGATTAGTAAGGATACAGCTAAAGATATAAAAGAAAAATTAGTGGTTGGTGATATTAAAAGAGCAAGCCCATCAGAATTTATTATAGTTACTGATAGTAATGAAGAAGATATAAAGATAACTGGATATGATGCATCAGCTATTGCAATTTCTAGAATAAATGAGATACTTAATTTAGTTAAAAAACAAATTAGCCTCTTAACAAAAAAAGAAATTAGTTATATAATTGTGACAGGAGGCATTAGTAAGTTAAAAGGATTTAATACTCTTCTTACTAATTGTTTAGGAAATCTTGCTAAAGTGGGTATGGTAGAAGAAATTGGAGCAAGATATAATAAATATAGTGTTGCTGTAGGAATGTTAAAATATTATAATAGTAGATTAAATTTAAGAAATGTGAATTTTTCAATATTTTCCGAAGACGAAGAAGACGAATTTGGGGGTAAAAATAAAAGAATAAATGTATCGGATAGTTCGTTATTGGGAAAAGTATTTGGATATTTTTTTGATAACTAAGGAGGAAGAATGACAAATTTAGTAGTTGAACCAGTAGCGAAGATTAAAGTTGTAGGTGTTGGTGGCGGGGGAAATAATGCTGTTAATAGAATGGTTGAAGAAGGGGTACAAGGTGTAGAGTTTTATGTAGTTAATACTGATAAACAATCGTTGGATTTATCGAAAGCTGAATTTAAGATTCAAATCGGTAAAACTATCACTGGCGGAAGAGGTGCTGGAGCAAATCCTGAAGTAGGAAGAGCATCAGCTCTTGAAAGCAAGCAAGATATTGAAAAAGCCCTTGCTGGCGCTGATATGGTTTTTGTATCTTGTGGTCTTGGTGGTGGAACTGGCACAGGAGCTGCACCGATTATTGCTGAAATAGCTCAAGAACAAGGAGCTCTTACTGTAGGAATTGTTACAAAGCCATTTAGATTTGAAGGTAAAAGAAGAATGGAAAATGCTTTAATAGGTCTTGAAGAACTTCGTAAGCATGTAGACTCTTTAATTGTTATCCCTAATGAAAGATTAAGAGAAATTGTTGATAAAACTACTTCTTTTGATGATGCCTTTAAGGAAGTTGATAACGTTTTACATCGTGGAGTTCAATCTATATCAGATTTAATTGCTGTACCTGGAGTTATTAATCTTGACTTTGCTGATGTAAATACTGTAATGCAAAAAAGTGGTACTGCACTTATTGGAATTGGTTGCGCAGCAGGCGAAAATAGAGCTTATGAAGCTGCAAGACAAGCTGTGTATAATTCCTTACTAGAGGAAACCATTGAGGGTGCCAAAAATGCAATTGTTAACGTTACCGGAGGAAGTAATTTAACCTTATTTGAAATAGAAACAGCAGTTAAAACAGTTAGTGAAGCATCACAAGGTGAAATTAATATTATAATGGGAGCTATTAAAAATGATAATCTTCAAGATGAAGTAATTGTTACTGTAATTGCTACTGGATTTGATGAGAATGTTGCCGCTGAAGCTTTGTTTTCAGATGAAGAGCTTCCTAAACGAAAAACCCCAGAGCTTCTAGATAATGATTATGAAATACCGCCCTTTTTAAGAAACAATGATTAAAGGTAATAAAATCCTTTACCTTTGTTAAAATGGGTGTTATAATACTAATGACATTTTAAGTGGGACACAAAATCCCACTTTTGTTTATAAGAAAGGAAATTATATGGACTTTGAAAACTTGAAATTTTGTATTAACAAAAAGTTAGAAATAAAAAATATTTTTGTTGATAACATAGGATATATAAAGAAAGGGAAATATAATTTTTTAGAGATTATACTTGATAAAGTTGGAGGTCTTGATTTAGACGAAGTTGTTGATGCAACACAGATTATAAGTCCAATAATTGAGAAAAATGTTAATATTAAAGATAATTATATACTAGATATTTCTAGTAAAGAAAGAGGTTAGACATGAATAATAAAGAATTAATTAAAGCTGTAGAAATGATTGTTAAAGAAAAAAATATATCTGCTGATATTATTTTTGATGGATTAAAGCTTGCTTTAGCAACTGCCTATAAAAAGAATTTTAATTCAAAGACAAATGTGCTTGTTGATATTGATCGTGAAACAGGTGAAATTAAAGTTTTTTCATACTTTTCTGTTGTTAAGGAAATAGATGAGGGAACAGAAAAAATAGATGAGGAAGGAAATTCTGTTAAGGTACCACCAGAAATAAATATTGATGCTCAAATACTTTTAGAAGATGCCATGAAAATTAAGCCTGATGCTAAAATTGGTGACGCGATTCAAATTGAGGTTACACCAAAAGATTTTGGACGTGTTGCAGCAGGAACCGCTAAACAAGTATTAACTCAAAAAATAAGAGAAGCCGAAAAAGAAAGCATTATGGAAGAATTTAATGGTAAAGAATTTGAAATAATGGTTGGAATGGTTGCAATGGAAGATCGTAATAATTATTATATTGATCTTGGGAGAACTAGGGGAATACTGCCTAAAAGCGAAATTATTCCTGACGAAAAGATTGTTATGGGTTCTAATATTAAAGTATATATTACTAAAGTAGAAAGTGGTAATAAAGGCCCTTTTATAAAACTTTCTAGAAGTAATTATGGTTTTGTTAAAAGATTATTTGAACAAGAAATTCCTGAAATTATAAATGGGGATATTGAAATATATAGTGTTGTAAGAGAACCAGGTATCAGAAGTAAAGTAGCAGTTTTTTCTAATAACGAAAAAGTTGATCCAATAGGTGCTTGTATCGGAGAAAAAGGTTGCCGAATTGCAGGTATTTTAAAAGAACTTGGTAATGAGAGAATTGATTTAATTTTATATAATGAAGATCCTGTGGAGTTTATTAAAAATGCATTATCTCCGGCTAAAGATGCTATTGTAAGTATTACAGATGAAGAAAATAAAGAAGCGCTGGCTATTGTAACTGATGATAATTTATCTTTAGCAATTGGTAAGAAAGGTTCTAATATAAGACTTGCAAATAAACTAACTAAATATCATATTCAAGTTAAATCATTAACTCAAGTTAATGAAGAGGGTAATAGATAATTATAAAAGGAGGTAAAGATGAAAAAAATACCTTTAAGAACATGTATTATAACAAAAGAAAAGTGTGAAAAACATAATTTACTTAGAATAGTAAGAACTCCTAGTGGAGAAATTGTTTTTGACAAGACAGGTAAACAAAATGGTAAAGGTGCTTATTTAAAAAAAGATTTAAAAGTGATTGAAAAAGCTAAGGCAAATAAATCATTAGATCATTTATTTGAAAAAGAAGTTCCTTTACAAGTTTATGAATCTTTACTAAAGGAGGTAAATAGTGAATAGACCAACAAGAGAAGAATATTATATGTCTATTGCTACTCTTGCTTCATTGAGAAGTACTTGCTTATCTAGACAAGTTGGTTGTTTAATTGTTAAAGATGATCATCCAATATCATTTGGCTACAATGGACCAGCCAGAGGAGTTGCTCATTGTGATACAAAAGGTGGTTGTATAAGAAGAAGCCAGGCTGATTATAAAAGTGGTTCATATTTAGAATTATGTCCAGCATCACACGCAGAACAAAATGCCATTGCTTTTGCAGCTAAACACGGTATTTCAGTTGATGGGGCTATAATGTATGTAAATACTTTTCCTTGTAAAGATTGTATGAATTCAATTATTAATTCTGGGATAAGAAAAATAGTTTATGATAGCAATTATAATGCATCTTTGTCTGAGGAAATAGCAAGCAATGTTGATATTGAACTTGTTAAGTACGAGGGAAAACCAATTATTGATGTTTTTCAAGATGTTATTAATAAAACAAAGAAAGGAAGATGAAAGTGGATATCAAAAAATATGCTGAAGAAGTTAATTTATCAGTTGCTGAAATCTTAAAAAAATGTGAAGAATTAGGAATTAAAGCAGACAGTTCTAGTGTGCTTGATGAAGAAGATATTATTATTTTAGATAACACATTAAATTTAATTAGTTCTGAAACAGAAACAACTTATGAAGAAGAAGATGCAATTGATGATGTTGTTCAAAAAGTTATTGAAAGTGAAAACATTGATAAAACTGAAGCAATACATTCTTCTTCGAAACAAAAATTAAAAAGAAAAGACAGTACAAAAGAATACAAAGAGTTTAAAAAACAGAAAAAAGAAATGTACAAAAGTAAAACGAAATTATCTGGAAATGTTGTAGCAGAAAATGTTGTTTTATATACGCAGAATATGACTGTTTCTGATTTTGCAGAGGCATTAGAAATTCCTGTAACTGATTTAATAAAAAAATTAATGGAATTTGGTAATATGTTAAACATGAATCAAACTATTGATTTTGAAACAGCAGAAATACTTGCTTTGGATTATGGTAAAACATTAAAAAAAGAAGAAAGTCAGGATATTGCTGATTTTGATCATTATGAAATTGTTGATAAAGAGGAAGATTTAGAGTCAAGACCACCAATTATTACTATTATGGGTCATGTTGATCATGGTAAAACTTCTTTGTTAGATTATATTAGAGACTCAAATATTGCATCTGGTGAAGCGGGTGGTATTACTCAAGGAATTGGGGCTTATCAAATAGATTATAATGGTAATAAATTGACTTTTATTGATACTCCGGGACATGCTGCATTTACTGAAATGCGAGCAAGAGGAGCAGCAGTCACTGATATTGTTATTATCATAGTAGCAGCAGATGATGGTGTTATGCCTCAAACAAAAGAAGCTGTTGATCATGCATTATCAGCTAATGTTCCTATTATTGTAGCGGTAAATAAAATAGATAAACCTGAAGCAAATATTGAAAGAATTTATACCGGCATGACCGAGATAGGTATCACTCCAGAAAGTTGGGGTGGTGATATACCGTTTATAAATATTTCTGCAAAAACTGGAGAAGGTATTGATAATCTATTGAATACAATAATTACACTTAGTGAAATAAATGAATTTAAAGCTAATCCTAATCGTTATGCTCTTGGTGCAGTAATTGAATCAAGATTAGATAAAAATGTTGGAGGAGTTGCATCGTTTATAATTCAAAATGGAACTCTTCGTATTGGTGATCATGTGTGTGTGGGTACAACTTATGGCAAAATTAGAATGATGAAAAACGATAAGGGAATAAATATTGCTTCTGCTGGTCCAGGAACTCCTGTTGAAGTAACTGGTATTACAGATAATACTAAAGCCGGAGATAAATTTATGGCTTTTGAAACAATCGATGAAGCTAAATCAGTTGCAAGTAAGAGAAAAGAACTTGCTACAAGAAGTAGTGATAAGCATCAATCATTATCGTTAGAAGAATTATTTAATCAGGTCCAGGAAGGACGAAATGAAGTAACTGTAGTGTTAAAAGCTGATGTTAGAGGGTCTGAAGAAGCTGTTAAGCAAGCACTTGAAAAGATTCAAGTAGAAGGTGTTACAATTAAAGTTATTAGAAGTGGTATAGGACCAATAACAGAAAGTGATATAGTTTTAGCAAGTGCATCAAAATCAATTGTAATAGGCTTTAATGTAATTGCATCTCCAATTGCTAAAGAGATGGCTAAGGAATACGATATTGAAATTCGTCTTTATACAATAATATATAAATTAGTTGAAGATATTGAAGCAGCACTAAAGGGAATGTTAGATCCTGAATTTGAAGAAAAAATAATCGGTAATGTTGAAGTTCGTAAGATATTTAAGTTTTCAAAAATAGGTAATATTGCTGGAGTTTATGTTACTGATGGAGTCGTTAAATCTAAAGCTAAAGCAAGAGTTATTCGTGATGGGACGATTTTAACAGACACTGAGATTGCATCTATACAAAGAGAAAAAGATACTGTTAAAGAAGTTAAGAAAGGCTTTGAATGTGGAATTACTCTAGAAAATTATGATGATTTTAAAGAAGGCGATACATTTGAAATTTATGAATTAGTGGAGGTAAAACATGTCTAATTATAATCTAGCAAGAATTAAAAGAGACATTGAGAAATATATTCCCATAATAATTCAAAAAGAAGTAAAAAATGAAATTTTTAAAGTAGTTACTATTACTGGATGTGATTTAGCAGGTGATTTAGGTTTTTGTAAAGTGTTTTTTACTGCTTTATCTGATTTAGATTATAAGACTTTAGAAAATGAGGTTAATACAGCAGCACCTTTTATAAGAGCAAAACTTGCTAATATAATGAAAATAAGAAATACTCCTGAACTTAGATTTTATTATGATAAATCAGTAGCACACGGAAATAAAATTAATCAGATTATAAAGAAATTCATGAAAAGGATAATGAACAATAATGAATGGTGTTATTCTTATTAATAAAGAAAAAGGAAAAACGAGTCGAGATATGGTTAATGAACTTAACCATATTTTTGGTATAAAAAAAATAGGCCACACCGGCACGTTAGACCCTATTGCAACTGGAATATTAGTTATGTGTATAGGTAAATATACTAAATTAACGGAGCTATTATCTTCGTTTAAAAAGACTTATATTGCAGAAATTAAAATAGGTATTAAAACTGATACTTTAGATATAACTGGTAATGTTGAAAAAAAAGAAAATTGTAATTTTAATGAAAAAGATGTTATTAAAGTAATATCTTCTTTAAAAGGTAAAATTATTCAAGAAATACCAATGTATTCTGCAAAGAAGGTTAAAGGCAAAAAACTATATGAATATGCCAGAGAAAAAACATATATTAAACCTATAACAAATGAAATAGAGGTTTTTGATATATCTTTAATAAGTATAAAAAAAGATATTATTACATTTCAGTGCACTGTATCAAAAGGAACTTATATAAGAAGTTTAATTCAAATAATTTGTGATAAATTATCAGTAATTGGATGCATGAATAATTTAATAAGAACAGCTCAAGATAAGTTTTTAATAGAAAATACTTTTACTATTGATGAAATCAAAAAAGGGAAATATAAACTTTTAAAAATAGATGATTTATTTGATTTTAAAGTATACAATTTAACTACAGAAGAATATCATTTTGTAAAAAATGGTAATAAAATGAATTTGCCTTTTGATGATAAGTACCTTATTTTAAAATATGATAATCAAGAAATAGCTTTATATGTCAAATATAATAAGTTGTATAAACCTTATGCAATGCTATTATAGTTGCTTTTTAGATTTCTAAGTGTTAAAATTAGTTTAGAATAAAGAGGTGTTTGCTATGAAAGACTTTCTTCATAACCTATATGCCAATGAAAAATTTCCGGTATATTTAGGAACAATAATTATTTTTTTAATAATGCTATTTTTTGTTGTTCTTTTCTTTGGTAGGAAAGATAAGAAAAAACTTGCTGATACTAAAAAAATAGATAAGATTGATCTTGGTGCTTTAGGTGAGAGTAAACCGATTAATTTAACTCAAGAGACTCCAGTGGAGGTTAAGGTGCAAGAACAACTGCCTCCGACAAATGTTAACGTTGTTCCTCCCGTACAAGCAAATACTAATATTGTAAGTGAACCAGAAGCAGTAAAGGAAGATATCCTTCCTGTATCAAATGTTAATGTTGTAAATGTTCCCGAAGAACCTAAAATAGATAATCCACCTTTGAGCATGCCTATAGAAAATATTAATATTGTACCTACTATGGAAGGGGCTGATAATACCTCTATAAAGCAACCTATACAAAATATTAATGAAAGCATAGTCAGTAATATCGAAGAACAAGAAGAGATGTCTAATATACCTACTGTTGAAGAGCAAAAGGAGATATTTAGTTATTTAAATGAAGATAAACCTATAGATGCTAATGAGGCAGATATATTAGAAAAGCCTTCAATTTCAGAAAAGGATTATACTGTTGATTTTAATAAATTAGCAAATGAAATTGATAACGACTTAACAGAAATGGAAGAGCAACAAAAAGATGTTTCAATAAATAATCTTGAAGAAGAAGATGTAATTGAGCTTCCAAAATTAAAAGAAATTAAAGAAGAAAAACAGCCATTACTTACCGAAGAACAAGAAGATAAAATTCAAATTTAAAATATATAAAAAAACAAATATGTAAAGGAAGATTGCAAAAATCTTCTTTTTTCTTTATAATAATTAAGGTGATTGCTATGAAAAAGTATGACGAATCTTCGATAAAAATACTCGAGGGTCTTGAAGCAGTACGTAAAAGACCCGGTATGTATGTAGGCTCAACCGATAAAAGAGGGTTACATCATTTAATATGGGAAATTGTTGATAATTCAATAGATGAAGCAATTAATGGTTATGGTAATTTTATTAAAATTTCTATTAATAGTGATGGTAGTGTTACTATAACTGATAATGGAAGAGGAATCCCCATTGGAATTCATGAAAGTGGTAAATCAACTCCTGAAGTAATATATACAGTTTTACATGCTGGAGGAAAGTTTACAGAAGAAGGTTATAAAGTCTCTGGAGGTCTTCATGGTGTTGGAGCAGCTGTTGTTAATGCATTATCGGATTTTATGGATGTTGTTATTTATAGAGATGGTAAAATATCTAATATTCGTTTTGAAAATGGGAAAGTAGCAATTCCTTTAAAACAAGTTGGTGATAGCAAAAAAACGGGAACAACAGTAACTTTTAAACCCAATTATGAAATTTTTAAGAATGCTAGTTTTTCATATACAATGATATGTGAAAGAATGCAAGAAAGCGCTTTTTTAATTTCAGGCCTTACTATAGAAGTTGAGGATATTGAAGATAATAAAAAAGCAGTATTTTTCTATGAAAACGGCTTAATAAGTTTTATTGAATATATAAATGAAGGTAAAGAAATTTTATGTAATCCTTTAAATTTTACAAGTCAAAAAAATAAGATTGAAGTTTCGGTGGCATTACAATACACTGATACATTTAACGAACAAATATTATCATTTGTTAATAATGTTAAAACACCTGATGGGGGTACTCATGAAATTGGCTTTAAAACAGGTATTACTAAAGCTTTTAATGATTATTTAAAAAACAATAATATTATTAAAGGTAAAGATTTTTCATTTGAAGGGACAGATGTAAGAGAGGGGCTTACTGCGGTAATAAATTTAAAAATACCAGAGCATTTACTTCAATTTGAAGGACAAGTAAAATCTAAATTAGGAACGCCGGAAGCAAGAAGTATTACCGAAAGTATTACTTACGAACAAATTAAATTCTTTTTAGAAGAAAATAGAGAAGTTGCTTTAAACATAATTGATAAAATAGTTAAATCAATGGAAGCGAGAAATGCAGCAAGGAAAGCCCGAGAACTTATTCGAAGTGGAAAAGGTAAAGAAAAAAGAGATAAAATATTATCAGGTAAACTTACTAAAGCTACTGGTAAAAATGCTAGTTTAAATGAACTATTTTTAGTCGAAGGTGATTCGGCAGGTGGTTCTGCTAAATCAGGAAGAAACAGAGAAACCCAAGCAATCTTACCATTAAGAGGTAAAGTGTTAAATTGTGAAAAGGCATCTAGTAATGATATTTATGCAAATGAAGAACTTAATAGTATAACTCATGCAATAGGTGCAGGGATTGGATCTGACTTTGATCCTAAAGAAAGTAATTATGGTAAAATAATTATTATGACTGATGCTGATGATGATGGTGCACATATTCAAGTTTTATTGTTAACTTTCTTTTATCGCTTTATGCGTCCATTAATTGAAGAAGGCATGCTTTATATTGCTAATCCGCCTCTTTATGCACTTGATTTTGGGAAATATAAAAAGTATGTTTCAACAGATGAAGAACTAGAAGAAATTAAAAAGAAAGTTAAAGGTTATAAAATCCAAAGATTTAAAGGTCTTGGTGAAATGAATGCTGATCAACTTTATGAAACTACTATGGATCCAAAGCATCGTAGCTTAATAAAGGTTAGTATTACAGATGCAGCTATTGCTGAAAAAAGAGTATCTGTTTTAATGGGAGATAAAGTAGAACCTAGAAAAGAATGGATTAATGAAAATGTAGATTTTACCCTAGAAGATACATTTAGACAAGAATAAATAAAAGTTGGTGATGAAGGTGGCTAAAATAAAAAAAGAAGAGCCTGTAGTAGAGAAAATATATAATTATACCTTAGAGTATATAATGGGAGACCGTTTTGGAAGATATGCAAAAAGCATTATTCAAGATCGTGCTCTTCCTGATGTTCGTGATGGTTTAAAACCCGTACAAAGAAGAATCCTTTATACTATGTGGGAAAAACGTAATACATATGATAAACCATATCGCAAGTGTGCAACTGCTGTAGGAGAAGTAATGGGCAAATATCATCCTCATGGTGATAGCTCTATATATGGGGCAATGATATATATGTCACAACCTTGGAAAATGAGAGAAATATTTATTGATATTCAAGGGAATAATGGTTCAATAGATGGTGATGGGCCAGCAGCTTATCGTTATACAGAAACTAGACTAACAAAGCTTGCTCAAGTTATGTTAAAGGATATTAATAGAGCATCTGTTGAAATGGCACTTAATTATAGTGATGAAATTTTAGAACCAACAGTACTTCCTGCAAATTTTCCTAATTTATTAGTAAATGGTTCAACAGGGATATCGGCAGGATATGCTACAAATATTCCTCCGCATAATTTAGGCGAAGTCCTAGAGGGAACTATTTTTAGGATTGATAATCCCAATTCTCGATTAGAAACAATAATGAATATTATTAAGGGGCCTGATTTTCCAACTGGTGGTATAGTCGAAGGCAAAGCGGGGCTTGTTGATGCTTATAAAACTGGTAAAGGTAAGGTAGTAGTTAAAGCTAAAACCGAGATTGTCAAAGAAAAAAACTGTCAAAAAATAATTGTTCATGAGATACCATATGATGTTTTAAAAGAAGGTCTTCGTAAGAAAATTGAAGATATTAGAATTGATAAAAAAGTAGAAGGAATAACTGACGTTCGAGATGAATCTGATAAAGATAATATGGCAAGATTAGTTATTGAAACTAAAAAAGATGCTAATATTGAAGTTATTCGTAATTATTTATTTAAAAATACTGATTTACAAATAAATTATAATTTTAATATGGTTGCAATAGTCAATCGTAGGCCAAAACAACTTGGTTTACTTGCTATTTTAGATGCATTTATAAGTCATCAAAAAGATGTAATATTAAAAAGAACTAATTTTGATTTAAATCATTGTAATGAAAGATTACATATCGTTGAAGGTCTTTTAAAAGCAATAAGTATTTTAGATGAAATAATTATAACAATTAGAAAGTCTAAAAATAAAGCTGATTCGATAAAAAATTTAATAAAACAATTTGGTTTTACAGAAAAACAAGCAGAAGCTATTGTAACAATGCAGCTTTATCGTTTATCTAATACTGATATTATTTCTTTGGAAGAAGATAAAGCTAATTTAATAAAGATGATTGATTTTTTAAATCAAATTCTTAATAACGAGGAAGTGCTTAAAAAGCAGATGAAAAAAGAACTGGTAGCAATTAAAAAAGAATTTGCTAATCCTCGTCGTACTGAAATTCGTGATGAAATTAGAGAAATTAAATTAGATATGGCAGATATGATACCTAAAGAAAATACTATTGTTATAGTAACAAATGAGGGATATGTTAAAAGAGTATCTTTAAAATCTTATGCTGCTAAAGACGATGAAACTACTTTAAAACCAGGGGATTATATTACAGGTCTTTATAATACTACTACCCAAGATACGTTGTTGTTATTTACAAATTTAGGAAATTATCTTTTTGTGCCAGTTCATATTATACCAGATGTTAAGTGGAAAGATTTAGGAAAACATATTAATAATATTATTATGATGAGTGGTAAAGAAAGGGTTATCGGAAGTTATTTAGTTGGTGATAATCAAAAGGAGCTTATGTTAGTAACTCGTAATGGAATGATAAAGAAAGTTAAAATAGAAACTTTAAAAGTAACTAGATATAGCAAACCAATGATGATTATGAAACTAAAAGAAGATGATGAACTTATTTATGTAAAAGAAATGCAAAAAGAAATTGTTATTGTTACAAATGAAGGTTATTATCTAAGGTATAATAGTGACGAAATAAACTCTACTGGTCCAAAAGCTTCTGGAGTAAAAGCAATTAATTTAAAAGACGATTTTGTTGCAGGAGCTGATGGAATTAGTGAAAATGCCGAATATTTAAATGTTTTTACAAATTTAAATACGGCTAAGAGAATTAAAATTATGGATTTAGAATCTCTTTCTAGAGCTAAAAGAGGTTATAGAATTATGAAGAAAACTAAATCAAAAGATTATAAAGTCTTTAAATGTTATGTAAGTGAAACAAAAGATATTAATTTAATTAAATGTGATAGTGAGATTATTGAAGTTAAAAATGCCGATATTCCAATAATGGACTTAGCTAGTACGGGAAGCATTATTACTAAAAATAAAGTTGATGATTATGCATTAAAAGCAGAATTAATTGAAAATAAAGTAAAGAAGGAAGTTAAAGAAGAGGAAAAACAACTGTCTTTTGATAATTTTGTAAATGATTTTAAAATTTAGCAACAAATATTATTGAAAACAGAAAAATGTTGTGATAAACTATATATTATAAAGGAGAGTTTAGAAAATGAGAGATAAGAAAGGTTTTACATTAATTGAACTTTTAGCAATTATTGTTATACTAGCAGTAGTAATGTTAATTGGTGCTACTGCAATAGGTCCAATAATGGCTAGATCAAGAAAAAGCGCTTTAGGAGTTGAAGGTTTAGCTGCGGTAGATGCTGCAAAACATGCATATCAAATGGAAGTTATGAATGAAAGTTTTAAATCAACTGATTCTGTATGCTTTAATCTTGCTTATTTAAAGTCGCAAGATTATTTTGACAAAGGTACAGGAGCAACTGGAGACGGCTATACTGGTTCGGTACTTGTAACTTATAGTGGTGGTAATTATACATATAAATTTTGGATATCTAATGGTACATATATATTTGAAGGAATTAATGCAGAATCATATAAACCAGATAAGGCCGAAGATGGTGCTTCTGCTAGTGCTACTTGTAGTGATGATCCGCGTCAATATAATTGTACCGGTAATGCATGTACAGTAGCACCATAATATTTTATAAAATAAAGCATATACTTTAAAAGTATATGTTTTTTTTTATGCGGTAAATTGAACTCCATATTAATTTATGTTAATATTTTAATGAAAGGTAAAATGTAAACTGGATTTAAAATGAATAGAACAAAATATACTAAAAAGCATTTAACTATAAGTGAAATAATCTTTATAATTTTTTTAGCATCCCTAGGGATAACAATCTTTATAATAAGTATATGGCCTAAAGTAATTATTCATCAAAAAAAGGTTTTAGGGAATATGGGACTTGAAATGGTAAGGACAGCTGAAAGGTTTTATAATAATAAAGAAGATCTTTCAAAAGAAGGTATTACATGTATTACAGCAGAATTTTTATATCATGGTAAATATTTTAAAGAAGAAAAAAATAGTGAATATAAAAATATATCAGGGTCAGTATTAATAACAAAAGATAATAAATATTTTTGGATAAGTGATAATAGTTTTGTATATGAAAAAGTAGCTTATCCAAAATATAAAGTGAAAGATGCTAAAGAGGGAAGAAAAGTATCTAGATTGTGTGGTAAGTTTTGGATTAAAGATTCAAATGGAAAAGATAATTATTGTTATTGGGATCCTAAAGGAATGACTTGTCAAAGCGGTACTTTTACAGATCAAGGTAAAAGTTATACTACTTTTTAGTAATTTATATTGAAATTATGTCAATAGTTTGGGAAAATGTCCCAAATAAATTTCAATATAAGCGAGAAAATTTATTCCAATTTCCTTATTGACAATAGGGACCCCGTTTAAATTATTTGATAAAATGCAACACAATTAAAAATTG
>JAAZKW010000021.1 GCA_012799635.1 Mollicutes bacterium | reverse complement strand
TAATAAAACTGTTAACTCTCCTTGGGCTAAATGGAACCCTAATAAGATATTTTAAAAGAATGCCTACTGACATTCTCTAAAAATTTCTAACTGACATTTTCAAAAAAATTTGACATTTATTTATCTAATTTCGTTAATTCCATTTTAAAGTTCCCGTTTTTAAACTACCGTGCATTTAGTCTGATAAATAACAAAAAGAAGACTTTTTATTTGTCTTCTTCTCATTTTTGTATTATGATGTAATTAATTCAATTATTGGTAAGACTTTTTTATTTCTCACTCGTAATTATTCTACACTAACTGCTTTTAATATTAATGCATTTGTTTAAAATAAAATTATCGTATCATTGGTATAATTTTTTTACTATACTTATTTGGCAATATATGGTATCTAACACAATTTTACTACTTTCTTAATAACTTTTTATCACAAACATCCCTTAAATAAGAATATAATTGAGCCTTATCTTTAATTACTAAAATCTCATATAATTGTTTCTTATACTCATCCAACTCTGCATGATTAATCATATTTAAATAATGATCTATTATTATATTTGAAAACAATAAATTTACTTTTGTATTAAATTCCTCTTTTGATAAATAAACATAATATTTTCTTATTAAGCGAATTACTAAACGCCATACATAATATTGATAGTTTTCATCTACAGTATTTAATTTTCTAAATAATTTTTCAAACTCTTCTAATAATTGAAATGTCGTAATAACCATTATCTTATCAAAACTTCTTGTTATTGAATCCATGTTTGTCATTCGATATTTATAACTAAACTCATTACAATAAAATACACTCTTTGTTCTTGAATAAGCCTCATAATTAAATATTACATCCTCGCCTCTTCTTAATCTTTCGTTGAATATTATACCATATTCTTGTAAATAAGACTTTAAATAAAACTTAGACCACACAGGTTCAATACAATCTATCGAACGATTACTTAATAAAAACATGTTTCTTTTTAATTCTGATTGACTTATTATTTGTGATTTATCATAAAGATAATAGTTTTCAATAGTACTTTGACTCATTATGAAATTCCTAGCAATTATAATATTTTTTTTATTTAAGAAATCTAATACACTTTGATTTAATATAAAAACATCATCTGAATCTAAAAATGTTATGTATTCGCCAGTTGATAATAGCATTCCTACATTTCTAGCTTTTGATACACCACCATTGGCTATTTTTACATACTTTAAATCATATCTTTTTAATAAATTTTCATAATTTAATGTAGATCCATCATCAACAACTATTATTTCTACTTCATCATTTATACAGCAAGAATCCAAACATTCTTTAAAATAAGGTAACGGTGTGTTATATAAAGGAATAATAATACTTAATTTTTTCATGTTCTTACCTTGTAATTTAATTTAGGATTTGGATACATAAACCTTGTCATATTTTGGTGCTCAGAATTTCCTATTAAATAATGAAGAGCTGCTTCCGATGAATTATCGGTTCCATGAATTAAATTGGTTACAAACGGATCCCATTTAATTGATTTGCCATCTAACCAAATTACTTCCTTATTCCACATATTACCACATAAATGTTCTCTCAAATATTTCTTTTGTTCATAAATAGCATTAGGACTCGCTTGTAATAATATTACTCTAGATTCACCACTTAATGATCTAATACACTCTTCTCCTAATGGATGACTAAAAAGCATAGGATGTATTCCTGTTTGTATCGTTGGAAGAGATAAATTCACACTATATTCTCCAGTATATTTATATTCTTTTAAATAACTATTTCTAATAACATCTTGATAACCAAGAAAAAAAGCAGAAGTCTTTATCATGATAGTACTCAACCCTTTTTCATATAAAAATCTGGGATTAATAAACGATAACCTCGTTTTTTCACCATTAATTTCCCTAAACATTTCATATTCGGGATATTGCATTTTTAATTCTTGAATAATCCATTGACTAAGCTCCTATTGTCTTTTTAAATCTCTTCCACTAGAAATTAAATCTTTTAATTCTTCATGCCATAAAGATATTTGCTTATTTAGCAACTTTTTTTGGTATGCTTTCTTTTCAATGTTAACTTTAGAATATGGTCTAAGCTTTAAAACCAATTTTTCTAGTTTTAACTTTAAAGAATAATCTTCGATATATTCCAAAAGCACTTTAAGTGCATTTCCACAATAAGCCCCTAATATAGGAAAGCATAAAGAATCAATGCAAAGATTAATATATTTATTAATTCTCGTAATATCAACAATGTTATTTTTATGATTATAAATTATTTCTTTAAATAATTTAATGTGTTTTTTCATATCATCGTTTACCTCCGCATATTCTTCGTATATAGGTTCTGAAAGGGGTTGAACAACACCATTTTTATAACCAACAAATGGAGTAGAATCAAATTGATATAATACATCATCATTACCTTCTACAATTAGAATACCATGAATTGAAACAATATCTTCTGGGTCAAAAGCTCTTTTTCTTACCATATAATATTTTACATTTTTACATAATTTTAATTCCTTTAAATATTCCATAGCTATTTCACACGCTGTATGACAATTACCATTCATTTCTATTATTTCCGTTGTTGGGTTTGGAAAAGGATTTGGATATATAGTTGCTTTTATAATATCACATATTACCTGCAATTTTTGTCTTTCTTCTAATTTACTAAATTCATCATTAAAGTCACATTCATAAAATGTATTATTTGTATCAGTAATGGGTTTTAATTCATTTAATTTTGGAAGCAACTCGTTCATATTCACCATCCCTTCTTTTTTAAATTATTTGATATTTTTCATTTAATATTTTTAATTCTTTATCAACTTTTTCACACTCATTTAAATCCCCCTCAAAACTAATAATATATGCTTTTTCTGGCTCAATATATTCATCAATCTCAAATTTAATTTGATCATTTTGATAAATACTTCTAATTCTTTTCATAGAATTATCTTTAACATAATTCAAAAAGCAAAGAATATCTTCACAATTCTTTAAATTATTAAATTTAATTGTTTTAGATTCTTTTCTAATGGTTAGAGGTTCTTTATTTATTTTATTTTCTTTAAAATCTAAATACTTATTTTTATTCTTAAAAGTTATTCTAGCAATATTATTTCCATTACGATAAATTACCCTTTTTTCTTCATATTTTGCAATAAATTTATAATTTTTTTCAATATATTCTATATATTTATCTAAATTTTTCACTTTATAACAATACTCACATTCCATTTTATTTTGTATAATTACATCTTTTAGAAAATTTTCCATTGTCTTAGAAAAATCATATTTATTCCTCAAAGTTTTTTGAGAATTATTTGCAATTCTTTTCATTTCCACTTCTTTAAAGTATTTCTTTATTGTTTTTACGCTCTCGTCTAAATTATTTAAATTAACTAAAACGCCATCATACCCTGACTTTATTTGTTCTTTTAAACCGCCAATATTATTTGCAACAATCAATATATTGTTTTTATTTAACTTTCTAACTTCATTTACAATCAATCCCATTATTTCTTCCTTCGAAGGAATTAAACAAATAATCTTGCCTTTAAAAGTATTTAAAATGCATTTTGCTAAATCAAAAGGGGGATCAATATATAATATTCCACCATATTGGTTTGCTCTTTCCTTAAGTTTTTTTTCAATTGGTTGCCCTTTATAATAAAGCTGTCCTATTACTATGGGTTGAATATTTAACTTATATCCTAAATCAAAACACACATCAAGATTTTTATACTCTTCTGCTCGACCAAATGCTAAAATGATTGACTTTAAACCAGATAAATCTTTAACGATTTCCTGAGATTCTGTACTATAAGATTCTAATTCTTTTTCATTTAATAACTCACCATTATAAATATTTAATATTTTTTTCTTGTCTAAACAATATTCTTTTATTAAATGATTTTCAAAATATTTACATATTGAACCTAAATAACTATTTTTTTCTTTATTTATATAATTTATTCCTGTTAATTCCCAGTTAAGTCTTTCTATATAAATATTTTCATTATTATTAACTGCCGAATCTACTTTATGGATTTTAATTGATGAATGCAATATTAAAACTTTTATATGATTATCACTACATACCAACTTATTTATTAAACAACAAAAAGGAGTATCATTACAAATTGTTAATACTTTGTCATAATTATGTTTATCTATTTTGTTTATTATCTTTGCCGTATTTTCACAAAGAGTTTTCCAATTATTTACTGTTCCAAAATTAACTTTTTTATTACTTCCATTTGATATTTGATAAATCTTAGTATTTATTCGACTCATATTTTCTTTATGTATTGTCTTGTTATATCCAAAAGAAGTTGATGAATATTCTGGAGTAAATAAGTTTAGATTATAATCAATATCAAATTTCTGTAATAAATTTGATATTGTTTTAATATATCTAATTGTCATAGTTCCAACACCGCTATAATAACTAACAATACCATCATGACTACATATATTTATTAATAATTTCATTTACAACCTTCTCCATATCTTTTTTATAATAAGTTATTATTTTATAATTTTTACAATATTTTTTAATATTTTTAATTTCTATCTTTTCCATCATAATTTGATTTTTTACACTTCCATGTGGAGATTTTTCGTTTTTTATTCTAATTTCCTTTTTCGCTTTTCTAAGATAAATTGTTATAACATCATCTTTCTGGTAAAAAGGTATTGCTACTTTTTGAAACCATTCTTTTACTTTTAATAATTCATTATTACCAATTAAATAATCTAACATTTCATTATATGATAACGTACTAATGAAAGCTTTATCAATAAAAACTAAACCATTCTTATATTTTTTAACTTTTGCTACATCGTTTTTCATAAATGATTCTTGGTCTAACTCTTTTGTTTTTAAGATTATTTCTTCTACACAATGTACATTTTTAATCTTTAAGCTCTTAATATATTCTATTAATGTTGATTTTCCAATTAATGGTAACCCCTCAAATATTATTGTTTTCATCTCAGCATCTGCACATCTTTCAAGTCGTATAATATACAATATTATTGTGTTTGTCAATATATAAACAAAAAAAGAGATTACTCTCTTATTTAAATCGATTCATTTGACTCATAACTTGTTTTACTTGTTTAGCAGATGGTTTTCTTCCCATACTACTCATCATAGCTTCAATCATTTTCTCATTAATTGGTGGGTTTTCAGTAAGTTGTTTTTTAATCAACTGCTTAGAAATTATAAATCCAATAACTATCCCTACAACTAAAGAGCCAATACTCCATAATATTGTTTCTAACATTTTCTATCTCTTTAACTGATATTTTACTATAATTAGATTATTCTAGCAACCACTCTTTAATCAAAAATAGTGTTTCCAAAGTACGGGTGAAAACATAAAGTCAATAAAAAAGTGATTAATTTCATCTTTTGTCCTATAATTGAATTGAAAATACAAAAATAAAGGAGATGAATTAATCACATGAATATAATAC
>JAAZKW010000020.1 GCA_012799635.1 Mollicutes bacterium | reverse complement strand
TACGCCATATTTCCTACATGTAGATTTTTTAAAATTATTATTTTTCTTCTTTAGGGTCTTTAGTGTTTTTGAAATAAAAGACAACTTGTTTAACCGCGTGGTCGTAACTCAGTAAATACAAGGTTAATATTTATATAATTTAGGCTATTTAGTTGATTTGCCTTTGTTTGGCTGGTTTTATTAGTATACTTGAGCAATTTACTTACTTTTTATATTTTGTTCAAGGGTGCCAGCCAAAACCAGCCAGAACACTATGACTATTGATTTATTCACTCAATGTTTGAAATAATAATTGTGCCTGAAATAATAGTTGTTTCATTTAATGTAGAAGTTGATTCATTAGGTAAAAACACCTCTTGTGGTTCAGATGGACCATAATAAACAGCAGGCCTCTCCTTTAAAATAATTTTCTCAGTTTTTTAAATTTTTTGAGTATTGTTTTTAAATCTTGTTCATTGTTGATGTTAAATCCATGAACAACAAGTTCTGTGCCAAATTTTCTGTGTTTCTTTATTAATGATATACGAAAACCATCACGATACTCTTTCACATAGATAACATCATTGCTTGTTTTGTAGTAATTATCTTTTTCAATAAGACTGACATTAAACTCTTTTTTAATCATTTCTTTAATAATCTGAATGTTCATTATTGATGTTTACCTCTTTTAATTCTTCTCCATATTTATTATAACATTTATTATTTTCAATTATTAGTACATTACATGGATGATACAACTCTCCATTTTTATAATAAACACCACCATCAATAGCAATAATCCCAGAACTATAAAAAATTTCACTAGTATCATTAAAATCTTTATTGAAGTATTTATAGAAATCTGAGGTGTGCCAATGTCCACAAACCAGTGTTTTACCATTGTCTTCTTCTTGTTTGAAGAATCCAGCATCATATAGTCTCCAGGGACAGCCCCATACAGCAGAATACCACTCTGCATCTGTTGCATCTGTTCTCCAATCTTTATTATAGTAAAGATAGTCTGAATAGTTAAAGTTATTATATATATCTATGTTAAAAGGATTTCTTAGTGGAATAAAACAGTGAGTAAAGATGAATCTATTAAGTTCATAAAAATTATTCCACTCTTCTGATTTTAACCACTCTTCTACACCTAATTTTTTTACTTTTCTAACTATCTTTTTCCACTGTGCAACTAACTTTTTATCTACATCTTTATTTGAAATAGATAGAAGAGAAGTATATTGCAACAAATGTAATCCATCTCTCAAAGAAATGAAAAGTTCTCTTGCTTCATCAGGTGTTGATGATGCTAGTTGACACATTGTATAAACAGTTCCATTAGAGAAATCACTATTATTAGGAAATGCACTATTAAATAGATTTAAAAGAATATACTCATGATTACCCTTGATAAGTACTAACCTATCTTTAGGAATACTTGTAAGAAATTTAAACATTTCTTTTGATTTAGGACCTCTATCAAAAACATCACCATTAACAATCAGAATATGTGACTCATTGTCTTTTGAATATCCAGCAATAGAAAGAGCAGATATTAATTCATCATAAAATGAGTGCATATCTGAAACTACAAAATATTTCTTATTAATCATTATATTTATCTCCTTTATCACAAATATTATACACATACTTATTATACTGTTTTTTATTTCTCTTGTCAACATAAATAAAAAAAGAACCATTACAAATGATTCTTATTCTAATTACACACAGTATGAAAGGAAAAGTTCAGTGTGTATGTCTAGCAAAATAACTAAAACTAACTGACCTGCGAGTATTAATCTTGAAAGGAGGTATTCTATTAACAGGCTTAACAGGTCAGTCAGTTATGAATATTGAAACTACAAACAGTAGTTTCAAATATATTATACAATATTTTTTAAATATCAGCATTAAATTTTTAGTTGTTGTTTATTCTCCTTTTCCATCTGCTTGGAGGGTTTTTTACATTAGTCAAATTAGCTTTTCTCAAATCAGTGTATCTCAAATCAGCACCACTTAAATCAGCACCACTTAAATCGGCACTACTTAAATCAGCATAACTTAAATTAGCATTTCTCAAATCAGCCTCACTTAAATCAGCCCACCGTAAATCAGCATCACTTAAATCAGCATAACTTAAATTGGCACCTCTTAAATTAGCGCCATATAAATCAGCATTTTTTAAAATTACTTGACTTAAATTGGTGCCTTTTAAATTAGTATATCTTAAACCAGTACCACTTAAATCAGCCTCACTTAAATCAGCCCACCGTAAATCAGCAAAAATTAAAATAGCACCTCTCAAATCAGCATTCTTTAAATCAGCACCACTTAAATTGGCTCTTTCTCCATTTTCTAAACCTTTTAACCACTTCTCATGTGCTTCTAAAATTGTTTTTAATTCTTCGTTTGTCATTTTGTTTCTTCCTTTTCCCATTGTTCGCGGTTATGGTAGCCTGTGCGATAGTATAAGACATCGTTTAATACACGCATATTATAACCATTCATATAGGTTACAAGTAATAATTCGTCTACGGTTGCAATGCCGTTGTCTATCAGCCAGTTACACATTTCCAATATTTCACGTTTTTCATTTGCTAACATTTTTCTTCCTTTTCCTTTTCAATTTCATCTATGAGTTCTTTAACCCATTCCCTAATTCCACTACGGACTTCAAGTTTTTCAAATAATTCTTTAATGTTTAATTCTTCGTTTGTCATTTTAAGAACCTCTTTCTATATGGCTTCGCTTAAATC
>JAAZKW010000019.1 GCA_012799635.1 Mollicutes bacterium | reverse complement strand
TTATCTAAAACTAATAAAACTGTTAACTCTCCTTGGGCTAAATGGAACCCTAATAAGATATTTTAAAAGAGTGCCTACTGACATTTTCAAAAAATTTCTAACTGACATTTTCAAAAAAATTTGACACTAAAAAAGTATTAACTGTCTAAAATAGTAAACATGGCTTATTTAATATACTTAGAATCCGATTTTGATGTCAATTTGATTTTAACATAAAAAAATCTAAGCATATAAGCTAGATTTGTTTTATTTAATATATTATCTTGAATAATTGATAGGGCCTTCTAGTCCTGGGATAGGTTCATCTTTAAAAGAATCTTCTAAACCAGGGATAATTTCGTCCTTTGGAACTGCGTTACTTCTTGAATCTTCTAGTCCTGGGATAGGTTCGTCTTTTATCTTTTCTTCTTCTTTTGAAATAGCATGTTTTAAGTTATCAAGTTTTATAAGTATTTCATTTAATATTTCATTATATATAGGCATATTATTTTCGTTTTGCAAAAAACTATTTATATCATTTTTTAAAGTAGTAACAAATGGGTGATCTTCATTTAATTCTGAGTCTACTTCTAATAATAAATCGTTTCTTAAAGCTATTAATCTATCAATATGAGTTTTTGGTGCATATTTTTTTGCATCATTCAGACGTTCTAATAAAAATTCTATAATATTCATATTAACTAATTCCTTTCTCTTTATATCTTAAGAAAAGATTAACATAATTAAATTTAGATGTCAATTTGATATTTTATAAAACTATATTCTTTTGATATCTGTTGGTTTAAAATGATTAATAATTTCTTCACGTATTATGTTATTATGAGTATCTAATTTATTTGAAATGTTTTGTAAATAACTAATAAGTTCTATTAAAGCACGATTAAAGTCATCTGTTTTTTGGATAAACAATACATTTATCATAAAAGATAATAAAGTTTTATATAATGATTTAAGAAAAGACAAATCAATATCAGAGTCTTTTGGAAGTTGTAGTATTTGTTTTTCTAATGAACATAATGGTTTAAGAGCTTTGTATTCTTTCATTTCGATTAAATCTCTAATAGTTTGTGTATTATTTAATGTTAAAAAAAGACTTAATAAATCTCTAATATTATACTTGTCAATAGTAATGGTTTTGTTATTCATAATTTTCATCCCCCTTTTTTTGACACGCAGGGTATGGTAACACATTTTATTTTAAATGTCAATTTACGTAATATAAGTGATGCTAAAATTAGAAATTTGCTTTTTATTTGCCATTTATAAGTAATTTTTATATAATAAATTAGAAAGGATGCTTGATATTATGTTTAGATATATGTATGGTAAAGTTACTATGCAAGGAAGCGGTTACATAGTATTGGAATGTAATAATATTGGTTATTTAGTTAATGTTCCTAATCCTTATATATATGAAATTAATAGTGATATTAAAATATTTTTATATAATAATGTTAAAGAAGATGAAAATTCTTTATATGGTTTTAATAAAGAAGAGGAACTAGAGTTATTTTTGAAACTTATTAATGTAAAAGGACTTGGTCCTAAAATGGCAAGTAATTTTTTTGCAACAGGATCGACTATGGGTATAATTGATGCAATTGAAAGAGAAAACATCTTATATTTAACAAAATTTCCTAGAATTGGAGAGAAGATTGCTAAACAGATTATTTTAGATTTAAAAGGTAAACTTAAAACTGATTATGTAAAGGATGAAACAGATAATATGGAAGATTTAATAGCGGCACTTGAATCTTTGGGTTATAAAACATCAGAAATCAAAAGAATATTAAAAGATATTGATAAAAATAAAAAGATTGAAGAACAAATTAAGGATGCTTTAAAACTTTTATTAAAATAGGGAGGTAACATAATGAAACTTTTAGATGGAGAAAAACAAAATGAAGATAATTTTGAAAAGACAATTCGCCCTAAAATACTTGATGAATATGTAGGACAAACGGAGATTAAGGAAAACTTAAGAATATTTATTAAGGCAGCGTTATTAAGAGGGGAAGTTTTAGATCATACTTTGTTATATGGTCCTCCAGGACTTGGTAAAACAACTCTTGCTCATATTATAGCTAATGAGATGGGTACTAATATTAAAACTACCAGTGGACCTGCTATGGAAAGACCTGGTGATCTTGCAGCAGTATTATCAACACTTGAGCCAGGGGATGTCTTGTTTATTGATGAAATACATAGACTTCCTTCTTATATTGAAGAAATACTTTATCCTGCAATGGAGGATTTTGTATTAGATTTGGTTATTAGTAGTGATAATAATAAAAGTAAAAGTATTAGAATCGATTTACCACCATTTACTTTAGTAGGAGCAACAACAAGAGCAGGAGATCTTACAGCACCACTTAGAGATAGATTTGGTATTGTTAATAAATTAGAATATTATTCGGATAAAGAACTTACTGATATTGTTAAAAGAACAGCAGGGGTTTTTGATGTAGAAATTGAAGATAAAGCAGCTAAAGAACTTGCTAAAAGAAGTAGAAAAACACCGCGTATTGCTAATAGATTATTTAAAAGAGTAAGAGATTTTGCTTCAGTTCTTGGTGATGGTAAAATAGATATTAAAATTACAAAAGAGTCTTTGGAAAGATTAAAAGTAGATAAATGTGGTCTTGATGCTATTGATATTGAATATTTGAAAAGTTTGATAGAAAAATTTAATGGAGGTCCCGTTGGAATTGAAACAATTGCAACATCTATTGGTGAAGAGGTAACTACGATTGAAGATATTGTTGAACCTTTTTTGTTACAAGAAGGATTTATTAAAAGAACAAAGTCAGGAAGGGTTGCTACTCCTAAAAGTTATAAGCATTTAGAAGTAGGATATAATGAACCTTTGTTTTAGAAGAGGAAGATAATGATTTTAGATGGAAAAAAGATAAGAAATAGACTTTTAGAAGATTATAAAAGACAAATAAGAGAAGAAAATCTTAAATTAACTCTTGCTATTCTTTTAGTGGGAGATAATAAAGAAAGTATGGTTTATATTAATAATAAACTTAAATATTGTGATTATGTTGGTATAAAGACTAAATTTATTAAGCTTGATAGTAATATTTTAGAAGATGAAGTTATTAATATCATCGAAGATTTAAATAATGATGATAGTATAACAGGAATTATTTTACAAAGTCCTGTTCCAAAACATATTAATTTTGAAAATTGTATTAGAAAGATTGATTATAAAAAAGATGTTGATGGTTTTACTAAAGATTCACTTTTTTCTTTAGTATATAACAAAAATGGTTTAAGACCTTGTACTCCAAAAGGAATAATAAAATTACTTGAAGAATATAATATTTCTTTAAAAGGTAAAAAAGTTTGTATTATAGGAAGGGGAAACATTGTAGGAAAACCTTTAATATTTGAATTTTTAAATAAAGATGCAACAGTGATTATTCTTCACAGTAAATCTATTAATATTAAAGAAGAGACTTTAAAAGCAGATATAGTTGTTGCTTGTGCCGGAGTGCCTAATCTTGTAACAAGTGATATGATTAAAGATAATGCTATTGTAATCGATGTAGGTATAACTGTTGTAGATGATAAAATACATGGTGATGTTGATTTTGAAAAGGTAAAACAAAAAGCAAGCTATATAACCCCAAATCCTGGTGGAGTAGGTCCAATGACGATAGCGATGATAATAGAAAATATAATTAATGCAGGAAGGATGAAATAAAATGGATAAATTAATAAAAAAAGCTCTTGATAAAGAAAGAGAAAGACAAATACATAATATTGAACTTATTGCATCAGAAAATTATGTGTCAAATGCGATATTAGAGTTGCAAGGAAGCATTTTAACAAATAAGTATGCCGAAGGATATCCAAATAAAAGATATTATGGTGGTTGTGAAAATATTGATGAAATAGAAACGTTAGCTATTTCTTATGCAAAAAAGTTATTTAATTGTAATTTTGCAAATGTTCAACCCCATTCAGGTTCATCTGCGAATATGGCAGTTTATAAAGCATTACTTAATATTGGTGATAAAGTAATGGGGATGAACCTTGATAATGGAGGTCATCTTACTCATGGTCATCGTCTTTCCTTTAGTGGTATCGATTATAATATTATTTCTTATGATGTAGATAGTAAAACAGAAGTTCTTGATTACGATGAAATTGAGAAATTAGCTATAAAAGAAAAACCTAAAATGATTATTGCAGGAGCATCAGCTTATTCAAGAAAAATAGATTTTAAAAGATTTAGGGAAATAGCAGATAAAGTAGGAGCATATTTAATGGTTGATATGGCTCATATTGCAGGCTTAGTAGCTACAGGTCTTCATGAATCACCAATTTTACATGCCCATGTAGTTACAACAACGACTCATAAAACTTTAAGAGGTCCAAGAGGAGGATTAATTCTTACTAATGATGAAAAGCTTGCAAAAAAGATTGATCGAATGGTATTTCCTGGTATTCAAGGAGGTCCTTTAGAGCATGTAGTTGCTGCAAAAGCTCAATGTTTTTATGAAGCTTTAAAACCAGAATTTAAAAAGTATCAAAAGCAAGTTTTAAAAAACATCAAAGCATTATCAGATACGCTTTCAAATAATGGTTTTAAAATAGTGTCTAATGGTACTGATAATCATTTAATTTTAGTAGATGTTAAGTCATCATGTAATATTACAGGTATTGATGCTCAAAATTTACTAGATAGTATTAATATTACTACTAATAAAAATACGATTCCAAATGATACTGAAAAACCAATGATATCAAGTGGACTTAGATTAGGTTCTCCGGCGATGACAACAAGAGGATTAAAGGAAAAAGACTTTGTATTAATCGGAGAAATTATAACAAAAGCATTAAAAAATAAGGATAATAAAAAAGTTTTAAATGAACTTAAAAAAGAAGTTATTAAATTAACAGATAAATATCCACTATGGTATTAAGGAGGAAGTAATGGGAAGGCTTTTAGTAATCGAAGGAACAGATTGTTCTGGAAAGGAAACACAAACAAATAAATTAATTGAATATTTAAATAAAAGAGGGGAAAAAGTGGTAAAATTTTCTTTTCCAATGTATGATACACCAACTGGTAAAATAGTTGGAGGCCCAATTTTAGGGAAAAAAAATATTTCAGAAGGATGGTTTAAAGAAACTGTTTCTAATGTTGAGCCTAAAGTAACGTCTTTATATTATGCTGCTGATCGAAGATATAATATAGGTAAAGTAAAAGATAAACTAAAGGAAGGGTATACCGTTATTTTAGATCGTTTTACACACAGTAATATGGCGCATCAAGGTAGTAAGATAAAGTTAAAAAAAGATCGTTTAAAAATGTATAAATGGTTAGATAAATTAGAGTTTGATTTTCTTGAACTTCCAAGACCTGATGCTATTATTTTTTTACATATGCCAGTAAAAGTTGCCGAACAATTAAGAAAAAATCGAAAAGAGGGCTTAGATGAAGCGGAAAGAGATATTAATCATTTAATAGCATCAGAAAAAGCCTATTTAGAATTAGCTCAAATATATAATTATTACACTATTAAATGCTTTAAAAATGATAAGCCAAGATCTATTGATGATATTTTTAAAGATGTTATAAAAACTTATGATAAAATAGTTAAAGCTAAATAATTAAATTTCTCTCATCTTATCTTTATTTTTATAGGGGTTATTTTTATCTATATGATCAGTAAATATAATCCCATTTAAATGATCAATTTCATGTTGAAAAGCAATTGAAATATCTTCTCTAACTCTGATGTCTTTTTTATTACCATTAACATCTTGATAAGATACATTTATTCTAGCATATCTAGGAACAATTCCTTCTACTGGTCTATTAACAGATAAACAACCTTCTCCTTCACCTACATATATAAGTTCTTCACTATGAGAAGTTATTTTAGGATTAATAATAGTATGTGATTCAAATTCACCTGATTCTTCATCTTTATTTTCTATAATAAAAATTTGTTTAGGTATCCCCATTTGAATAAAAGCAAGTCCCATACCAGCTCTTAGGTTATTATCTAAAGCTGTTTTTTCATCTTGTGAAGCTTTTAAATAGCTATGAACATCATTAATTAGTTTAATAGTTTTTTTATCAAGAGGAAAAGAAACTTCTTTAGAAGTTGTTCTTAAAATTTTATCTTTTTCATCATATATTTTAATATTTGGTACTTTCATTTTCTTTCCTCATTGGTATTTTATCAAAAAATAATCATTATATCAAATAGTTTTATTTACACTCTAAAATAGTAAAATATAGACTTTATAAACCTATTTTGTTAATATATTATAAGAAGGTATTATATGAAAAATATTAAAAATATTGATAAAACTATTTTTATTCTAACAATATTATTTTGTATTTTTGGTTGTGTTATGATTTTAAGTGCATCAAGTGCATCTACTTTATTAAGATATAATAAACCTTCATTCCATTTTTTTATAAGACAAATTGTTGCTATTGGTATTGGAACATTCATTGGTTTCTTTCTTTTATTTATCTCCATTAGAAAATATTATCTTTTTCCCTATCTATTAGTAGGAATAATAATAGTATTACTTATATATGTTCTTTATGCTGGTAAAGTTGGTGGAAACGCAAGAAGTTGGATTCCGATTGGTATTTTTAATTTTCAACCTTCAGAAGCAGCAAAAACAATTCAAATTATTTTTATGGGCTTCTTTTATCATTTTCTTCATAAAAACAAATGTAAGAAGATGTTTTTATATTTTATTCCTGTTGTAGTAGGTTTAATAATGGCTTATTTAATATATTTAGAATCTGATTTTGGTGGAGCCTTTATGTTGATGGGAATTACGATGATGGTATTTATTAGTGTTCCATATATATGGAAAAACAGATGGAAGTTAATTAAAGCATCGATTATACCAATACTTTTAATAGGAATTGTTTTTATAACAAATAAAGAAAAAATTTTATCTAATAAAAAACTACAAAGATTTAATTATAAAAATCCTTGTCAAAGATATGATGAAGAAACTGGTTATCAAGTATGTAATGGTTTTATAGCAATATCTAATGGAGGCTTATTTGGTGTTGGTTTAGGAAAAAGTTCCCAGAAATTTTTATATTTACCAGAAAGTCATACTGATTTTATTTTTCCAATTATAGTCGAAGAAACAGGCGTTTTAGTAGGAATCTTAATTATAATAGGTTATTTTATTTATTTATATAAGTTTATAAAAATATCTAAGGAATCCTTAAGTTTAAGAAACCGAATTATTGCATATGGAGTATTTTGGTATTTTGCATTTCATATTATTATTAATTTAGGTGGGGTATTAGCTTTAATTCCACTAACAGGTGTTCCTTTACCGCTTTTATCATATGGTGGTAGTTTTACAATGAATGTAATAATATTATTATTTATTATTCAAAGAATCGTTATAGAAAATAAAAAAATGAGACTTAATAAAGCAATTGATAAAATATAAAGATAGAGTTATAATATTTGTATGAGTAGAATAAGAAAAATATTGCTTTTAGTTATTGTAATATTACTAGTGATATCATTTTCATTAGCTATTTCTTATGGTTATTATCAACATAGTGCAACAAATAGCCCCTCCCAAGTTGTTACTACGATTGGAGGAATGGATAGTCTTGTTTTAGAAAACGAAACTCAAATAACTTTAACAGGTGATCAATCATCTCCAATATCTGATAAAAAAGCATTATCATCGACATTATATAGAATGACTTTTGAGGTATCTAATAATACTTCAGATGGGTTAGGTTTTGATATTGCCTTAGTACCTTTATCAAGCACTACAATAAATATTGCAAGTGTTAAATATGCTGCATATAGTACAACAGAAACAAAACCAGAAGAAGGAAGTTTTTTAGATGAAAATCAAGCAACATTAGGATCAGATATTCAGTCGGAAATAAATGCGATGTATAGTCAGTCTCCAACAACAGGTTATATTATACTTAATGATGAATATTTGTTTGCTGGGACTTCTAAAACTTATAATTTATATGTATGGGTAGATTA
>JAAZKW010000057.1 GCA_012799635.1 Mollicutes bacterium | reverse complement strand
TCAAGTACTCTTCTACGGTTAAATCCGGATGCAGGGGGGCCTGTTGAGGCAAAAAGCCTATATGTTTTTTTGCCGCGATGGGATTTTCACTCACGTTAATCCCCCGGATAAACACATCCCCCCGGCTCTGTTTTAAAATACCGCACATGATGTTCATGATCGTGGACTTCCCGGAGCCGTTAGCCCCGAGCAGTCCATAAACACCCTTGCGGTTAATTTCAAAATCAATATCACGGATAGCCCACTGAATGGCGTATCGGTGTGATAGATTGCTCACCTTAACGATTGGTTGATCCATAAATATACCGGTTTTATATTTCTGTTTCCTTTACTTATTTTTAACAAGGTGTTTGAAAACCTTTCAAAATCTATTTGCGTTTGCATCAGAACCTATTTCAATGTTTCCCCGATAACAAAACAAGCACCTGCTCTGCTCCTCTATTTTAATGAGCAGATCCTTAACGCGCATTTTTTCACGTCAAGCTAAATGCTCGACCCTTGTGAGCAAGTCTTGACTGTCGGCATATACCTATGTGAAAAAACCACACCTTCACAACTCCCAACACTTGTTGACATTTGTCGAGGCATGTTCCTTTTTGAATTGGTTTTTTCCATATACTCGTGCTGGTAAACTCGATCGTTACAACGCTACATTAATGATTTAAACTTGACCCCAAGCGAACATACTTGCCCTACTGTTCTCTTTTTGCATACAATGCATACACTACCTTACACCAAACGTAACTTTTTACAATATGCTCGCAAATCGCTATAAAGCATTTCCTCACAATCAACCATTGTCATTTATTTTCCCAGAGGCAACCACATATTTTGTCTGTTATAAATGTATATCGAATTGTTTTCTTTACTGTATTCCGTATCGGTCAGTATCCCTATTGCCCTCATCACGTTATCGAAATTATCAGACAGGTAAAGCTTGCCGTCGCAGGTCATACTTTGTATTCTTGGGGTCTCGATGTACTCAAAAGCCACGTTGTAATACCTCTCCAAGTATTTCATTACACTGATCAAAGGTGTCTTATTAAGCACAACATACCCTTTTACCCAGCTAATATACTGAAGCACATCCGTTTGTTCTTTCCTGAAAGGAGCACCGCCCCTGTCTACAAATGCGATCTCGTTGGAAGAAAGCGTGCAGGTTTCCTCCACGTGATCCGACCTTACCCCAACGCTCCCTTCCACCAAAACAACAGATTGCTGTTGTTTTTCGTAAGCCGAAACATTGAATGCAGTTCCCAACACCTCCACGCTGAAATCAGTGGTTTTAACCACGAACGGCATATCCCGCTTTTTGACCTCTATGTACATCTCCCCTGTCAGAACAACTTCGCGCTTATCGCCAGTGAACGTCGAAGGGAATTGCAAAATGGAGCCCGAGTTCAACCACGCTTTCGTGCCATCGGGGAGTTCAATCCGGGAGCGACGGCCATACGGTACAACCAGCGTGTTTAACGTGTTTTCAGCTATCTCAAGCTCCTCTATCTTCTCCAGGGTATTGTCACTCTGTATCGTGACCGTTCCTTTATTATCAATCTGTATATCGATATTGTCCTCGTAGGAAACTGTTTTTCCCGAGGAGATAAGGCATATCTCTTTAGCCTCTAATCGATTGACAACAATCTGCTCGTCAGGCTCTGATGGAGCAAAGGACCTGTACAAGAAAAGACCCGTCAATACCAATACGCATGCTACAGCACCGTAAATCATGCGATGCCTTACAACAACATTTTTCTTGGGCCTTCCCCGTGGCATACCCTGTTCAATGGCACATGATATTTCTTGAAGTAGCCACTCCTTATTATCCGTCTTTACACACCGCTTTGGGAACAAAGTTCCTTTTAAGTACGCATCTGCAAGATCCACTTCTTGACGCAAGTCAGGGTGCTGGAGCAATTTCTCATTCCAATACCTGTCAAGATGTTCCTGAGGAGCTAAACGCCACAACAGGAAGCTTTCGTCCCTTAATAGCTCTGAGCACGTTTTATAACAAGAATTGTCGAGCATACACAGTTTCTCTCTATGTTTATAAAAAGACATCAAAATTCGAGAATTGTCGCCTTTTTTTACGATTTATTGTCACAGCACTCTTCAAGGCATCCTGTCCAATCTCCACCGAAGTGTACCATTCAAAATAGGGTGTGTGAAAAGGAAAGAGGCGACATGAGTTATTTGCCGTATTTTGCGCGAAGCAATGTAAACGACTTGTAAACCATTTTGCGTACATTGCCGTAATTCATGCCCATCAGTTCAGCCACTTGCCTGTAGTTATACCCTTCCATAAAATGGAGGTAGATAATCTCCTGTTGTCTAGGCGACAGTGAAGCAAGCATGGCTTGTATCTTCCTCTTTACCTCTTCCTCCTCCTCTAGTTTAATCAACCGATTTTCCGCATGATCAAATGTCTCCGCGATGGAAACCCCTACACTAATCACAGGACTGAAGGATACGCATTTACCATCTTGTTTGGCAATATCGACCAATCTGTTCCTTAGCGACTTTAGAAGGTAGAACTTGATGTTGGAAATCTCGGTTAAATCTTTTTTCTTCTCACACAGGTTTATAAACACGTCTTGAATGGCATCGACAATGTTTTGCTCTTGGAATCCAAGGTAGAGGGCGTACGTGTACATATCATCTACACAATCGGTATAAATGGATGCTATATCATTGCTCTTTATCATGGAAATTGTATTAATACTCACAGGTGTAAATCGGTACATTTACAGCGCGCAAAAACAATACAAATACACAAAAAAGCAAAAATAAATGAAAAAACAGCTTTTTCCAAACAAGTAAAGTGAAAACTGAACTTACACGTTATCCGGCGCAGGTCAATATCCAGCGGAAGCCCCTTTCATCTTGGCACATGGCCGTGAAAGGGGCTTCCGTTGGATATTTGCGATGGCCTTACAACAGATGGATCGAAGAACCGGTTAACCTGATAGTCTTACTACCGTGTCTTACCTATACCCTGAGTTGATCTGGCCTATCGCTATTCTAATGTACGTACAATGGCATCTACATTATTCTTGTGCAACTGTTCCGATAATTTTGTCAAATCCCCCGTAGGATTTAATGTTCGCTTCATCAATATTCCCCGTGTTAATTCCGGTTAGGGGTATGGTGTACAGTTTGCCTTTGTTGGTTGGGGAATAGCTTCCAACCAAAAGGAGCATTTCGTGAGAGTCCATCGGCACCTTATATCCAACGCCGGAAACGTAGGTACGCGGGTTAAGCAGGTACCATGCTTGTCTAAACATGTCTATATGGGTTATCTCTTCCCCAGCAGGCATGGTATATCTTAGCTCGACCCTCGGAGTAGCCCCGGCAAGCAGTATGGCATAAATCTTATTTTTTGTCGCGAAATAGACCACCTCCTGATTTTCACAAATAACAAAACCTATTGCCTCATCAAGCTCAGGAGATGAGATGTCATACACGTTTTTTGCCCCGGGTTTACCGAGAACATAAATTTGAACTTTCCCGGTTGTTTTGTTTCTCATCACAAAGTAGTGATTCCCTGAAGGACCCACGTTTGCCTTTAGGGTCTCTACATTGGTAACATTGTTTGGATCAAAAGGATCAGTTGACGCGTTGTATGTAAAAGGATTCGCTATCGACCTGGCAGCAATATACCCATCTAATTTTTTAAAACATTGATTTTTCTTGTCATAAAAAACCAACCTGGGCTCAACCCCACTTGTTTCACGGACTACCGAAACGTATTTATCAACCGTGTAATCTCCCGACACGGAAACGGTAATTTTAGTGCGGAAGAACCTAATTTCACCATTGTTTATGAAAAGAATTACGTTTGATTGGTTGCTTAGTTGAGTAGGCTTAAAAATCAATTCATCGTCATACGACAGGTCCAAATTTTTACCCACTGTAGAAAAATCCAATAGGTCAAGTGCCATAAGTGAATTGTTCGTTATCGTGTAAAGGGTTTTCCTGTTTTGTTGTTTCACATGTTCAAAACAGGTGCTGTTAACCAAACCATCAATACCCTTTTCATTATGCAGAGAATAGAGGTGATGCATCGTTGTGGGGTTATCCTTATCGTATTTTTCCGTGAAATCTTTCCCCATGATCAGGGAGATGTCGGTCGTTGCATCATCCTTGGTATCCAGAACAAGAAGCCCCTCTCCGTAGCTGGTTTGAATATAAACCGTCCACATAACGCTATAAACCAGATCTTCTTTCATGTCTGTAACCCTGTACCATATCCCGTAGGGATTGGTAGAGGGT
>JAAZKW010000003.1 GCA_012799635.1 Mollicutes bacterium | reverse complement strand
TTATATTCATGTGATTAATTCATCTCCTTTATTTTTGTATTTTCAATTCAATTATAGGACAAAAGATGAAATTAATCACTTTTTTATTGACTTTATGTTTTCACCCGTACTTTGGAAACACTATCAAAATTAACAAAAACTTGACAAAAACATAAAAAAGAGTAGAATAAACACATCTTTATTAAAGGAGGAATTTATTATGGGCTATTATGCTGATATAAAAGAAGATTTAAAAAAAATTTTCACTAATAGAAATAATATAATGCCAAGATTACTGCTTCCAAGAGAATTAGGTAGACATTTATGGGAGCAATTAGGATTTCGTTTTCAAGAGATTGATGAACGCTATTTTTATAGAGATATTGATATTGATGAACACTATTTTTATAGAGTAAAAATGCCAGAAGGTTGGAAGATGATATTACCCGAAAGTCAGGATGTTTTTCGTAATGATTGTAGTGATGTTATTATAATTGATGGATATAATAGAAAAAGAGGAAGTATTTATTATAAATCATATGGTGAATCTGAGGCAGCTTTATGTAGTCGTTATTCTCCATGTGAGGGTGGTATTTCACATTTAGCTTTGGAAAATATTTATTTTGGAAACGAACAAGAAGTTTTGTTTTTTGCAGGAGTACACCGAAGAATAGAAAATGTACCAGATGAGTTAAAACCAGCGATTATTGCAGCCCGAAAACTATTAAGAGAAGCCGTTGATATATTTGCTGAAAAATACTATCCAAACTATTGTGATAAATTGGCATATTGGGATGAACCTATGGCGAAAGAGGAAAAGTATTGGGAAGAAATCCATTTTGGAACGGAACAAGAAACGTTGTTTTCTGTGGGAGGAGTTGCTTTAGAATCAGCACCGAAGGAAACAAGAGAATCACTTGAAAAAGCAGAACAGATACTAAAAGAAGTTAATAATAAATTCTATTCAAATCTGGATATATACTGTCCAAATCTAGAAGCCGACAAACGCAATTTACCAAAATCTCTTACGAGGCGTCCTTTTAGTTATAACGGTAAAAACAGGAAAATGATTAGCACTTGGTGACATTTCTAAAGGTCTACAAAAAAAGGTTGACATTTGATACTATATCGTGTATACTTTTAAAGTACAAATCAAGGAGAGATACAAAATGAAAAAAGAACTAAGCTTAATTTTAACCGCAGATGGATATTTGGCTTTAGAAGAAGAATTAAATGAGCTTAAAACTGTTAAAAGACCTGAAATCATAAAAGCACTACAAGAGGCGAGAGCTCAAGGAGATTTGTCTGAAAATGCTGATTATGATGCAGCAAGAAGTGAGCAGGCCCAAATAGAAGCTAAAATTAAGGAGCTTGAATATAGACTTGAACATAGTGAAATAGCATGTGGAAGTAAAAAAGGAACTATTATGGTAGGTTCTATAGTAACTGTAATAGATGAATATGGAGATGAAGATACTTATCGTATAGTAGGTTCTGTTGAAGCGGATTCGTTCAATAATAAGATAAGTAATGAATCACCTTTAGGTAAGGCTTTAATTGGTCATAAAGAAAATGATGATGTAACAGTAGAAGCTCCTAATGGACAATATACACTTAAGATAGCTAAAGTTGCTTAAAAAATAACCTAAAAAGGTTGTTTTTTTTTGTAATTTAACTTACTATTATAATAGGTGGAAGGTATGAAAAAACGAAATGGTTTTATATTTATTGAAACAATTGTAACAGCTGCAGTTCTAATTACATCACTTATGATTATATACAATTCCTATAGTAAAATAATTGTTAAAGAAAAAAACAGATTATATTATGATGATATTAATTATATTTATAAAACGGAAAATATTCGTACTGTATTAAAAAACACATTGGATATGGAAAAATTTAATAATGCTTTAAATGATTCACAAACAAAACAATATATATATCTTTTTAATTACGGAAGTGATATTTTTAGAGATGGAAGTGATATGTTAGAAAAAATATATGAAACATATAACTATACTATACTATTATATATTAAAATAAGTGATTTAAAAAATCTAAAAGCATGCATAGCAGGGAAAAATACTTCTGATAAGTGTGAAAATACTAAAGGAGCATTAATTCATCACACTGATGATAATTTTATGAATTACTTAAAAACTCTTGATGTTCCAATAATAAGAAAATACGATTATTCAGGTGATGTTAAGGCAATATTGCTTGCAGAATATTTAGTTAGAAAAAATGGTAATAAAGCTTTAAGCGAGTTTACAACATATAATGAATGCAAAAAAAATCGAAGAGACTCTTTATCACCAGAGGATAAAACTAAATTGGATAAAGGTTTAATAAGCGTAGATATGTATTGTGAAAATGCTCATTATCTTGCTTGGGTGTATTATGAATAATAAAAAAGGTTTTATATCGATATCAGTTATTTACTCATTTTTCTTTATATTTTTACTTATACTTGTTTTAATTGTAGGGACTTATGCAAATAATAGAGTTAAATTAAATGAGTATAAAAAAGATTTAAAAGAAAAGATATATATGATAGCCAAACAATAGTGATAAGGGAGAAAAATGAAATCATTAAATAAAAAAGGATTAACATTAATGGAAATAATAATAAGTGTTGCACTTCTTTCTTTAATATTGCTTTTTATGTATCAACTTTTATCAGATATTAGTTTTGATAAAGATAATGAATATTTTGCTTCCAATGATCAAAATCAAAGAATTGAAATTATCAAAACCATTAAAGATGAAATAGGTTTTAGTACGGTAAAAAATGTTGTAAAAGTAAGTGATACTACTCTTGAAATAACTGTTGAAGTTACTGAAATAAAAAATGATATCTTTTATATAGTAGCGTCGGATAAAAATCTGAGCATTTATAAAACATCACAAACTCCTTCTAATTTAATTAGAGCTTGGACTTATTATCAAGGTACTTTTGGAAGTATTAGTTTTAGTAAACAAGAGTGTCGTGATAATAATGCTGAAGATTGTGGAACGATTTATAAGTGCCATTTACCTGTATATACCGAAAATGAAAATAATAATTTAAATAATAATAATATAATCGATGATATTTTCTTTGATTTTATAGATGTTCCATTTTATATCTATGATCAAAATAGTTTTTTAAATAGTAAACTAAAAAAATTACATAGTTATAATAAACTACAATCTACTGCCACTACTTCATTACATGCACTTTTAAATCAAAGTTTTCCTGGATATACCATTATTAAGAGTCTTGATTTAAATAAAACAACACTTGATTATTTAAATGATGAAGATAAATATGTATATTTTTCTGATGCACCAGATTTAGATGTTATTGTAGCATGGCAAGTAGATAATACAGTCTTTATTGGTCAAAGAGGTGGTGTTAAAATTGGTCCATCATTTGAAAGTGCTTTTATTGATGCTCCAAATATAGTCGAAATCGATTTTTCTGAAGTTGATGCTAGTTATGTATTAAGTATGCATTCCGCATTTAGAAATGCTGGTTCAAAAGTAACTACTACTTTTGCACTTAATCTAGGAAATAAATTTAATACTTCAAATGTAAATAATATGTTTAGATTGTTTCATAATACGGGTCAAAATAGTGTTTCTTTTGCTTTAAATCTAGGAAAAGGTTTTAATACTTCAAACGTAACTAATATGAAAAGTATGTTTGAAAATACTGGTGCATCAAGTCTTGATTTTTCTTTGAACTTAGGTCCTAAATTTAATACATCCAATGTAACTGATATGAATCAAATGTTTTTTAGAGCGGGATTAATTAGTACATCTTTTAATTTGAATTTGGGTCCCATGTTTTATACTTCGAATGTAGAAAATATGCAAAATATGTTTCGTGGTGTTGGAAGAGAAACTCCAGAATGGACTTTAAATCTTCAATCTTTTGTGATTAATAATAGCTCAGTTGTGCTTACCAATTTTGCCCGAAATATGGGTGCAACAAATATTATTTTTGGAGGAGGTTGGGGCAATGCTAGTACATCACACTTAAATAATAATTTTTTGCTATATGGAAAACAAACTACAGTTCATGGTAATTCAACATTTCATAGTTATCGAATTGGTAACAATACTATGTGGACTAGGTGGAGAGGATCTGGAAATACAACATTTATATTAGATATTCCATAATAAGAAATGATATAATAGTTAACAAGGTGATTAAATGAAAAAAAACAAAACAGTAAAAATTTTTAAAGATTTTTTGAAAGAAAGCATAATAATTGTGTTTTTCTTCTTTTTGTTCGTATATAAAACACCTTATTTTATATACAGACCAGGAGGATCTATTAATATAAGTGATCGAATTAATGTTGATAATGATTATATAATGGATGGTTCATATAGTATGAACTATGTATCAGTAACTAAGGCAAATATTCCAGGGGCTATTCTTTCATACTTTCTTAGAGATTGGAAACTTGTTAAAGATAATCAAATAATATACAAAGATACTGATTTTGAAACATCTTTAGAAATTAGTAAACTTGAATATAAAATATCAATCGATAAAGCTATTTTAACTGCTTATCTAAAAGCAGGGAAAAAAGTGGATTTTACAGATGAATTAAATACTGTCTTATACGTTCAAGATGAAACTAAAACTGATATTAAACTTCTTGATCAAATAATTGAGTTTAATGGTAAAAAATATGAGGAATTTAATGATTTAAAAAAATATATTCATGAACATAACGTGGGTGATAAAATTAAACTTAAAGTATTAAATAAAGGAAAAGAATATACAAGAGAAGCTGAAATATATAAGTATAATGAAGAAAATGTAATAGGAGTGGGTATATATAAAACATATGAATATACAACTGATCCAAAAATAAAAATTAAAACATCTTCAACTGAGGCAGGATCATCTGGAGGATTAATGTTAACCTTAGCAATATATGATTCTTTAATTGAAAAAGACTTAACTCATGGTTTTAAAATTATGGGAACTGGAACTTTAGAAGATAATGAAAAAATAGGACCAATTGGTGGTGTTAAACATAAGATGTTAGGTGCAGCTAAGGATAAAGCAGATATCTTTTTTATTCCTAAAGATAATTATAAAGAAGCAAAAAAACTTTACGATGAAAGAAAATTTAAATTTAAGTTAGTTAAAGTAGAAACACTTGATGATGCCATTAATTATTTAGAATCACTTGAGAAATAGTGATTTTATTTTACATAAAATATTTATAATGTTATAATAACAACTGACAAATAAAAGGATTAATTATGAAGCGTAGCGATGTAAATGTAAATGATTTAAGTCCAATGATGGCTCAATACATGGAAATAAAAGATCAATACCCTAATGAACTTTTGTTTTATCGTTTAGGAGACTTTTATGAGCTCTTTTTTGAAGATGCACTCATTGCTTCAAAAGAATTAGAATTAACGCTTACAGGTCGTGCAGCAGGTATTAAAGAATGTGTTCCTATGTGTGGTGTTCCATATCATTCTGTTTCATCATATATTGAGAAAATAGTTAATAAAGGTTATAAAGTAGCAATGTGTGAACAACTAGAAGATCCTAGGCATACAAAAGGAATGGTAAAAAGAGGTGTAGTAAATGTTATTAGTAAAGGTACAATAGCAGATCTTGAAATGCTTGATAAATTTAGTGAATCTTACATCGCATCACTGCTTATTTATAAGGATGTATATATATTAACCCTTCTTGATATATCTACAGGTAGATTAATAAGTAGTTCTATCCCCAAAGATGAAGAAAAGTTAATTAGTCAAATTCTTCATTATGGAATTAAAGAAATAATATTAAAAGATAATGAAGAAATTGCATTAATTGATAAAATAAAAAACACTTATGAAATTGATGTTTCGTTTGAAAATCAAATATTAGAAAAGGTAGATGAATCTTTATTTGTAAATATTATAGATGCAAGAGGAAAAATAGGAATAGCACATTTATTTTATTATCTAAATAAAAGAGAACTTAAATCTTTGGAGGGAATAAAACCAGCAAAAGTAATTAATATTAATGATTATTTAGAAATGGATATTCATACAATAAGAAATTTAGAACTTGTAGAAACAATTAGAAATAAAGAAAGAGTCTATTCTTTAATATGGCTTTTAGATAAATGCAAAACTTCAATGGGATCAAGGAAATTGAAATCATGGCTTTTAAAACCCACTAGAAATATTGAAATTTTAAATCAAAGATATGATATGATTGAAAAATTAAATGAAGAGTTTATTTTAAAAGATCAATTACGAGGCTTCTTAAATGAAATATATGATATTGAAAGATTAACTGGTAAAATTATAAATGGTTAATTAAATGCAAGAGATTTGTTACAATTTAAAAATAGTATTAAACATCTTCCAAATATTAAAGATATTATTTTGAAATTACAATTTAATTATGAAATAAAAACTTTTGATAATTTATATAAATTATTAGAAAAGAGTATTAATGAAGATGCTCCAGTTACTATAAAAGAAGGTTCACTTATTAAAGAAGGTTATAATAAAGAATTAGATGAACTAAGAACCATTAGATACGGTGGTAAAAAATTTATTGCTTCTTTTGAAGAAAAGATAAAAAAACAAACGGGCATTAAAACTTTAAAAATAGGTTTTAATAAAGTATTTGGATATTACATTGAAGTATCTAAAGGACAAGCAAAAGAAGTAGGAGAAAAATTTGGCTGGGAAAGAAGACAAACGTTAACAAATTATGAAAGATTTATTTCTCCGGAATTAAAAGAGAAAGAAGCTTTAATTCTTAATGCTGAAGAAAAGATTTTTGATTTAGAGTATAAGTTATTTATTGAAATAAAAGAAATTATTAAAAAAGAAGTTATTGATATTCGAAATACCGCTGATGTTCTTGCAGAAATAGATGTTATTGGAGCTTTTTCTCAAAATACAGATGATTATCATTTAACAAGACCAACCCTTAATACTGATAATATTTTAAGTATAACTAAAGGAAGACATCCTGTGGTAGAAAAAGTAATATCTGAAGAGTATGTTGATAATGATTGCAATATGGATGAAGATACATATACCTTACTAATTACAGGCCCAAACATGAGTGGTAAATCTACTTATATGAGACAAATAGCTATAACTATTATTATGGCTCAAATAGGATCTTTTGTACCTTGTGAAAAAGCTAATTTACCAATTATTGATAAAATATTTACTAGAATTGGAGCATCCGATGATTTAGTAGCAGGAAGATCAACCTTTATGGTAGAGATGCTTGAAGCAAATAATGCAATATTAAATGCAACTAAAGATAGTTTGATTTTATTTGATGAACTAGGAAGAGGAACAGCTACATATGATGGTATTTCTTTAGCCCAAGCAATTTTAGAATATATAAATGATAATATTAAATGTAAAACATTATTTTCTACTCATTATCATGAAATAACTAAATTAGAACAAACGTATAGATCTATTAAAAATGTTCATGTGGATGCAAGTATGGAAGATGGAAAACTAGTTTTTTTCCATAAAGTTAAAAAAGGCTCTATTGATAAAAGTTATGGAATACATGTTGCAGCATTAGCAAATATGCCAAAAGAACTTATCACAAGAGCAAATGAAATCTTAAATGAGTATGAAAAAAATAAAAAGAGTACCGGAAAAGAAAAGATTCAGTTATCTTTAAATTTTAAAGAAGAAGAGCCTAAAGAAACAATTGATATTTTAGAAGATATTGATCCCCTTAATATGACACCAATGGAAGCATTAAATAAACTTTATGAACTAAAAAATAATAGTAAATAATAATAAATCATGTTAAAATACTTATGAAAGGTATATAATGAAGTTTAAATTAAAAAAAAGATTATCATATAAGGATATTTATATAAAAAGTAGCATCTTTTTAATAATCTTTATTTTGTTGTTAACTTTTATGACTATTAAAAATGTCGATGTATCTCATGCTTCAATTATTCTTCCAGAAAATGTTGATTCCCTTTCTATTTTAAAGCCAAAATATTTTGCAAATAAAGTATCAGTCGCTTTTACTTTTGATGATGGGCCTAATAAAGAAAGAACAATTAAACTAGTTGATGCTTTAGAAGAGCGAGGTATGAGTGCAACTTTTTTTATGATAGCAAATAAAATGAATTATGATAAAGAAACAGTAAAATATGTATATTCTTCTTCAAGTGAAATAGGATATCATTCTTTATTTCACAAAGAAATGCATAAACAAAGTGTTGCTACAATTAAAAAAGAATTTCAAATAAGTAATGATATTTTTTTCAGTATTACAGGAGACTATTTTAAATATACAAGGCCTCCATATGGATCATATTCATCAGCGGTTATAAAATCATTAGAAACTCCTTTTTTTACATGGGATTTAGATACTCTTGATTGGAAGAATAAATCGGTAGAAAGAATTATTAATTATGTTATAAATAATTATAAAGATGGTTCAATTATATTATTTCACGATAGTTATGATACGACTGTTGAAGCTGCAATAACATTAATGGATTTACTTTTAGAAAAAGATGTTCAAGTAATGAGTATAACTGAACTTGCAAACATCAAAAATATTACACTTGAAAATTATAAAGTATATCGAAGTTTTGTTCAAAATTAATATATTTAAATTGAAAAAGAAAGCTAACTAATGTATAATTAATTAAAATAAGGAGTAATGATATGAAAAAAGGTGATTCTAATTTAGAAAATGTAAAAATTGGTGATTTTTTAAAAGAAAAAAGAACTAAAGCAAAATTAACTACTAACCAGCTTGCTGAAAAACTAGAAATTAAGGAAAAGAAAGTTATTAAATGGGAAGAAGGATTTATAATTCCTGATAATATAACAATGATTGCGTTAAGTAGTATCTTGAATTTTAAGATTGAAGATTTACCTAAAATATCTAAAAAGCAAAAAGAACTTAATCGTATGTCTTTTGAATTAATAAATAAGTTTTTTAAAACGGAAACGTTATTACAATGGATAATAATTTGTTTACTTAGTTTTGATTTAATGTATAGTGATACTTTAAAAAACTATTTTGCATCATTAGACAACACGAACTTCTTAGTTGATGGTTCAATATTTTTAATAATTGCGATAGCATTAGTTGTAGTAGTTTTATTAACACTTGTACATACTTCATATAAAATAATTAAATGTGAAAAAATAATTGATAAATTAAATCAAAAAGATAAAGATGCTTAATTTTTAAGATATCTTAATTTAAGATCTTCAGGAGGATATATGTCTAAAACAAATCAAGCTCAAGTAGTATTAACATCTATATTTGGAGTAATAATTATTGTTATGTCAGTAGGTTTTGCCACTTTAACATCACAATTAAATATTAATGGAAATGTAGCAGTAAAATCTTCTAATTATAATGTTTACCTTGACGATACTAGTTATCAAATAGCAGCAGGAAGTCAGCCAATTGAACCACCAACAATTTTAGGAACAACAATAACTTATAATGCAACATTAAATCAGCCAGGAGAATTTATTGAGTTTTCTATTAATGTTTTAAACCAAGGAACAATGGATACTTATTTAAAGGCAATAACTTTAGGAGGAATAACAGATAGCTATAAAGATTATATTAGCTATGTTATTACATATAATTCTGTTGAATATACTGAAACTACAACTGATCTTAATGTGTTGTTAAGTAAAGATACTGGATTAGAAACTATTACAATTAAAGTTGTATATAGTTCATCTTTAGATGAGGTAATGCCAACTGAAGATGAAATCGAACTAAATTTAATTTGTGTACTTGATTATGCAACACAATAAAGGATAATATGAAAAAGAAAAGTCATTTAATTATAAGTATATTAGTAGTAATAATATTTAGCATATTTACAGTAGGGTATGCTGCTCTTTCTAGTGATTTAAATTTTTTTGGTAATGTACTTATTATGCGCTCAACTAAAGAAATAAAAATAACAGCAGTAACATTAATTGACAGTAAGAATTTAGTAAGTGGACAAATACCAACTTTTTCTAATACTCAAATAGATTTTGATTTATCTTTTAATTCAGATGTTAATCCTAAAAAAGATCAAACTTATTATGCTGAGTATCAAGTAACATTATTAAACGAAACATATTATAGTTATACTTATGATACTCCAACATTTAATCTTCAAACTGATGCTTCACATCAGTCGACTGTAAGCATTACTAAAACAGTTTCAGGAATAAATGTTGGTGATACCATCGCTCCTGGGGCTCAAGTGATTTATACAATTAAAATTGAAATCGATCCAACTAAAAATGATGCTCCTTATCCTGTTACAGGTTCATATATTACTAATTTAACTATCCCAACAACAGGACAGCTTGTTGGAAGCATTCCTGCAGGTTCAACAGGAGATGTTACTAATAATCAAATTGCTTCATTTACAGCTACTGTTATCAACTCTTTTGCATCGGCAAGGACTTTTACTTTAGAATCAACAAAAACTGATTTTTCAGTAACAAATTCAACGGGTGGAGCAATAGGTAATTTTACAATTAGTGCCGGAGAAACAAAAACAGTTACTTTTTATGTTAAAAATAATATTCCTTCGGGTTATGTAACATCACCTCAGAATTTACCTATAAGAATGACATCTTCAGGTCTTTCTAATCAAATTATTGGTTCAGTAAATTTAATTGTTCCCATTGATCCAAATCTCGTTGATACTGATCCTCCAGTAATTAGTAATGTAACAATAACTCAAAGCACTACTCCTTATAATGCAACATTAACATGGGCTGCTACAGATGATAATACTATATCTAGTTTTACAATTATCACATATAAAGAAACAAGTGGTTCTTTTTCAGAGGTTTCAAGAACAACTACCGCTGGAACTGCCAGAAGTTATAATTTAAGTGGTCTTTCTGAAAGCACCTATTATTTTACAGTATTTGGGACCGATAGTTTAGGTAATACGGCATCAAGTACAGATATAGCAAATGCAACGACATTACCTGGTTTTGCAACATGTAGTAGTAATATAACCTTTGATTGGTATGCTTCAGTAACATTTTCTATATCAAATATGACTGCATATGATAGTAATAATCAAAATATTACAAATGGAACAACAACGCTTTTAAATCAATCTTTTTTCATTTAGATTATCTACATCAGGGATGTATAGTTTACCTAGTTCAATTACAATAAGAATAAATGGTACTATTCTAGGAACTGATAAATATACTTATAGTAGTAGTACGGGCCAAGCTGTAATAAATTCAGTTACTGGTGATGTAAGTGTTGAAGGCAGCGCTTCATGCTTAGTTGAAGGTACTAAGATATTACTTGCAAATGGTAAATATAAAAATGTTGAAGATATAGGATATTATGATTTACTTGCTGTATGGAACTATAAAGAAGGTAAAAAAGGATATGCTTATCCAATTTGGATTTTAAGTGCTGGACATGCAAATGAATATTTAAAATCTTCCTTTTCTGATGGTAGTTATCTTAAAACAGTAGATACTCACAGCATTTTTGATGTTGGTAAGAATCAATTTATTTCTATTGATGATATTGATTTTACTGTCGGTAATAAAGTTGCTAAAGTAGATAAAAATGGTAATTTATATAGTGTAGAATTAATTAAACAAGAAAAAGTGTCTGAATTTATAAAATATTATCATATAATTACATCTTATAATCATAACGTTATATCCAATGATTTTATTACTACTGATGGAAATGCTTTTTTCGCTAATGTATATCAATTTGATAACAATATGAAGTGGAATGGAAAAGAGATGTCTTTAGCAAAGAAAAGTCATTATACTTATGATGATTTTAAAGATTTAATACCATATGGTTTATATGAAGGTTTAAGATTAAAAGAAGCAAGCTATTTTAAAAAATATCTTGATCTTGATACTTTTAAATATTATATTAACGAAAGTGTTATTAAAAATCATCACAAGTCACCAGTTTATGATAAAGATGGCAATAGAATTTGGCTTGTTACAATATCAACTGAGGATATTAATCAATTTATCGATAAATCATTTAAAAAGGAAGCAACATATTATATTTTTCCAATAAAAAAAGACGTTAAATTTTATCTTGATGCTTCAAATGGTGAAAAATATTTTCCAGGAGATAAAATAAAAATCTATTATTCACGACATTTTATTGCAATTAAATAATTAGAAAGAGGGAAGGTAATGAATATATAACTGATAATAATATTGAAGAACTTGCTGATATTATTGAAGTTATTTATGGAATTCTTGATTCAATGAAAAAAAGTGTAGAAGATTTAGAAATTGTTCGTAAAAGAAAAAAAGCAAATAGAGGTGGCTTTGCTAAACGGATATTTCTAGAGCAAAGTGAATAAAGTTGAAATATATGTGTTTTATAAAAATATTATTATTCCTTGTTAATCATTGACATTTATTAGTAATTTTTATATACTAAAATTATAAGAAGGAGGAAGAAAAATGATTTATGTATACATTGCTATTATTGTTGTTGTGGTATTGGTAATTTATATTATTTCAGTTAGAAATAGTCTTGTTGTAGCCCGCAATAAAGTTAAAGATCAATGGTCACAAATTGATGTTCAACTTAAAAGAAGATTTGATATGATACCAAATTTAGTTGAAACTGTAAAAGGCTATGCAAAACATGAAAAAGATACTTTAGAAGATATTATAAAAGCAAGAAATAGTTATTTATCTGCAAAAGTTCCAGATGAACAAATGAAGGCAAATGGAGAACTTACTGGAGCAATTAGTAAATTATTTGCTTTAGCAGAAAGTTATCCAGATCTTAAAGCAAATGAAAACTTCTTACAATTTCAAAGCGATTTAAAAGAAACTGAAGATAAAATATCTTATGCGAGACAATTTTATAATGATAGTGTTCTTATGTATAATAACAAATGTGAATTGTTTCCATCTAATATTGTTGCTAGTATGTTTCATTTTACAAAAGAAAATTTCTTTGAAGCATCTGATGTTGAAAAAGAAAATGTTAATGTAAAGTTTTAAGGTAACAATTAAGTTACCTTTTTTCTTTATGAAAGGATGTATATGAAAAAAATATTGTTTATTTTAATTAGCATTATATTATTTATTCCCTCAGTATATGCCAATAAAATTAATAAAATAGATATGGACATTTATATTAATAAAGATGGCTCAGCTCAAATAACCGAAGTTTGGGATGTATATGGAACTGACGGAACTGAATGGTATAAAGCTATTAATGATCTTACAACAAATGAACTTATAAATTTTAAAGTTTCGATGGATGGTAAACCTTTAAAATTAAAGGAATGGAATGTTGATGAATCTCTTACAGAAAAGAAAGGGTATTATGGTATTAATACAACGTCAAAGGGTATAGAGCTTTGTTTTGGTAAATACGATTTAAGAAAAAATCATAAATTTACTTTAGAATATACAATAATTCCTTTTGTATATAATGTAGATGATACTCAAATTGTATACTGGAATTTAATTGATGAACTTACAAACGTAGATTTTAAAAATTTTTACATTAAAATATCAAGCTATTATTCATTTCCAGATGATTTAGATGTGTGGGGATTTGGTCATAAAGGTTTTGCATATGTAAAAGATGGTATTATTGAGCTTTCAAATATTGAAGAAAAAACGATGAAAGATCAATATGTTGTGGTATTAATTAAGTTTCCAGCACCAACCTTTACATCAACTAATACAACAAATCGTTTTTCTACTTTTAATGATGTTTATAATGCTGCTTATGAAGGTACATTTGAATATGATTATAGTCAAAAAACAAATGCTTTTAGCGAATTAATTTCTAAGATATTTCCCGTTTTAATGTTTGTATTTGTCATAGTAATTGTATTGATAAATAAGTCATCTTCGGGATATGGTTATAAAAACAACAAGAAAATTAATAAAAAAGAAGTAATGCCTTTTAGAGAGATTCCTTGTGATAAAAATATTTTTTACGCTGATACTTTAATTAAGCTAAATAAATTTGACTATAAGCAAACAAATATTCTGGGAGCAATTATATTAAAATGGATTAAGCTTGATAAAATAACTATTAAAACTGAGACTAAGGGAATATTCAATAAGGAAACATCGGTTTTAGATTTAACTAAATCGCCTACCTTTGATAATAAATTAGAATCAAAATTGTTTAGTATTATGTTTAAGGCATCTAAAGATGGTTTTTTAGAACCGAAAGAACTTGAAAGATATTGTAAAAATAATTACTCTAGTTTTTTTGATATTTTTGATAAACATATAGAAGAACAAATCAGCGAACTTACCTTTAAAGGTTTAATAAGAAAAAGGATAGATAAAACTGAATGTAGGCAAAAAAATGTTATGGAAGATAAATTATATTATGATAGTATAAACCTTTATGGTTTAAAAAAATTTTTAGTAGAGTTTGCTTCGATGAATGAAAAAACTGCGATAGAAGTTAAGTTATGGGATGAATATTTAATGTTTGCATATTTATTTGGAATTGCCGATAAAGTAGCTTCACAATTAAAGAAATTATATCCAGAAGTGTTTGAACAAGTAAATTATGATTATAATACCGTAGTTTTCTTAAATCATATATCAAGATCTAGTTATTCAGCAGCCTCAGCAGCAAGATCAGCTGCCGAAAATTATTCCTCTGGTGGTGGCGGATTTTCAATCGGTGGAGGAGGCGGAGGCTCCTTTGGCGGTGGAGGAGGCGGAAGCCGTTAAATTAATTAATAAAGGTGTGATAATTATCACACTTTTAAATTGACTAAAATTTTATCCTTTACTATAATGGTTATAAGGAGATATGAGTTATGAAATATGAAATAAAAGGTGATAACCTTCCAGTTGTAATAGTCCATTTAAATCAAAATGAGAGCATTGTAAGTGAGGCTGGAGCAATGTCTTGGCATACCGAGGGCATTAATGTTAATACTAAGGGTCGCGGAGGCCTTGGCAAAATGATTGGAAGAGGTTTTTCTGGAGAAACGATGTTCCAAAATATATATACAGCTCAAAGTGATAATCAGCAAATTGCATTTGCCTCATCATTTCCAGGTAGCATTGTAAAAGTAGATATTAGCAATGGAAATGAATTAATTGTTCAAAAAAGAAGTTTTTTAGCATCAAGTATTAATGTTAATACTGAGATCTTTTTTCAAAAGAAATTGGGTGCCGGCTTATTTGGTGGCGAAGGATTTATAATGCAAAAATTAATTGGCGAGGGGATTGCTTTTTTAGAGGTGGATGGTAGTTTTCATGCATACACTTTAGATGCAAATGAAAAGATGATTATTGATACAGGTTATCTTGTTGCCATGGATTCTACTTGTTCAATGGATATTCAAAGTGCTGGTAATTTAAAATCGATGCTTCTTGGCGGTGAAGGTTTATTTAACACTGTTATTAAAGGGCCAGGAAAAATTTATTTGCAATCGATGCCTCTTGCTAAATTAAGAAGCTTATTTTATCCTACTAATAAATAAATTAGCACTTAAGTATAGACAAGCGCTAATTTTAATGTTACAATTATTATTAGTGAGGTAAATTAAATGAAAAAGAAAGAATTTAAATCATCATCGAAAAGAGTATTAGACTTAATGATAAACTCTATATATACTAACAAAGAAATATTTTTAAGAGAACTTATATCTAATGCATCAGATGCAATGGATAAACTTAGTTATGAAGCTTTAACTAATAAAAATATTGAAATAAAAGATTTAAATATTTTTATTGATGTAGACAAAGACAAAAGAACATTAACTATTAAAGACCATGGTATTGGAATGAACGAAAAAGAATTAGATGATAATCTTGGTACTATCGCAGAATCTGGTTCATTACACTTTAAAGAGGAAAATGAAGGTTTAAAAGATACTAATATTATTGGTCAATTTGGTGTAGGATTTTATTCTGCTTTTATGATAGCTAAAAAAGTAGAAGTTTTAACTAGAAGATTTGATGAGAAAACGGGATATTTATGGTCTTCTGAAGGTGTCGATGGATACACTATTGAAAAATGTGATAAAAAAGATGTAGGTTCTATAATTACAATTTATTTAAAAGATGATACTGAAGATGAAAATTATAGTGATTTTTTAGAAGAGTATAGAATAAAACAACTTGTTAAAAAATATAGTGATTATATAAGATATCCAATTCAGATAGAAGTTGAAAACTCTCGTTTAAAAGAAGGATCTAAGGATGAATATGAAACAGTAAAAGAAATAGAAACTATTAATTCAATGGTTCCTTTATGGAAAAAGCATAAAAAAGATATTAAACAAGAAGAATATGATAATTTTTATACTAGTAAGTTTTATGATTATGAAAAACCTTTAAAAGTAATCCATAATAATGTAGAAGGACTTGTTTCATATAGATCGCTGTTATTTATTCCATCTCATGTATCTTTTGATTATTATTATAAAGATTATAAAAAGGGATTAGAATTATATACTAATGGTGTATTAATAATGGATAAGTGTGAGAAATTACTTCCTGATTATTATAATTTTATTAAAGGAGTTGTTGATACAGATGATTTATCTTTAAATATATCAAGAGAAACACTTCAAAGTGATAAAAGAGTTTTAAATATTGCCAAATCTTTAGAAAGTAAAATTCATAGTGTCTTAGTTGATATGCAAAAAAATGAATTTGATAAATATAAAGAGTTTTTTAAAAATTTTGGTGGACCAATTAAATACGGAGTATATAATAATTATGGAGAAAATAAAGATAAACTAAAAGACTTATTAATATTTTATTCAAGTAAAGAACAAGATTTTATCACTTTAGATGCTTATGTATTTAAAATGAATAAAAAAGATGAATATATTTATTATGGATGTGGAGAAACAATTGAAAAGATTGAAAGTCTTCCACAAATGGATCAAATGAAGGAAAAAGGCTTAGATGTATTATTATTAACTGATTATTTAGATGAATTTACTTTACAAATACTTGGTGAATATAATGGTAAAAAGTTTATGAATATTTCTGATAGTTCACTTTCATTTGAAGATGAAAAGGACAAAAAGAAGATAGAGAAATTAAATGTCGATTATAAAGAAATGTTTAAGGAAATGAAAAAAGCCTTACCTAAAGAAATAGCTGATATTAGATTTACTAGTAAACTTACAAAGCATCCGGTATGTTTAACTACAGAAGGTCAAATTAGTACTCAAATGCAAAAAGTATTGAATGCTATGCCTCAAGCAGGGGATGTTAATGCTAAAGTAATATTAGAAATTAATAATAAGCATTCAATTGCAAAGAAAATTAAATCATTGTATGAAAATGATAAAAAAACATTAAAAAAGATTACTGAGGTTCTTTATGCTCAAGCAAGATTAATCGAAGGATTATCAGTTGAAAACCCAACCAAGATATCAAGTATAATATGTGATTTAATAAGTAAATAAAGCAAAGATTATAAAAGCTTTGCTTTTAAATTGAAAGTTATATAATTTTATGATAAATTAAGTATAAGAAACAAAAATAGATATTAAAGTTTCAAGAGGAGACAAAATGAGTAGTAATTTTAATTTTAGCGATGATGAATATGAAAAAGTAAAGGGAAAATATCCTAGTTCATATTCACGTAGAATGGTTGAGTTTCGTGAATACTTAAAAAGAAAGAATCGACAGTCTTTGGATGATTTTTGGGAAGCGCACGAAGAAAGAAAAAAAATAAAAATTGATAAAATTAAAGAAGGCTTAAGGAGATTAGCAAATAAAAAAGTGTTGTTTCTCTAATAAGGGTTTTAGCAAACCAAATGTTACTGTTGATTGATTCTTTTTATCCCGAAGAAGAAAGATCTAATCAAAACGATACTAATGATGGATACAGCAATTTTTGGGAAGAGTATGAGCATATTTCTGCGATGGAAGAACAAGATTTTCGAGCAGACTGGGCTGCTATAGATGAAGCTTCAAAACCAAAAGAAGCAGTAAGAAAAAGAAAAAAAGAAGAATAAATAAAAAAGCTTCTTTTTTATTAGGATATAATAATATGTTTAGCTTAACTTTTGTTGTTGTTTTTGCTATAATTATTTCAGGATGAAATATGGAAAACAAAAAAATTATAGGTCTTACTTCTAAAGAAGTAGAAGAAAAGATTAAACTAGGAAAAATTAATATAGTTGAAGAGCCAAAGACTAAGAGTATATCAGAAATAGTAAAAGATAATAGTATTACTTTTTTTAATATTTTAAACCTAATACTTGCTGGTCTTGTAATATTTAGTGGTCTTATAAGTGGTAGATTTTTTTATGGTTTAAAAAATTCTTTATTTCTTGGTGTTGCGATTATAAATACCATTATTTCTATTATTCATGAGATTTTAGCAAAAAAAACAATTGATAAATTAAATGTATTAAGAGATACTCCTATTATAGTTATTAGGGATGGCAAAAAAATAAGTATCTCCAAAGAAGAAATCGTTTTAAAAGATGTAATAGAATATAAAACAGGAAGACAAATTGTTACTGATGGAATTATTATATCTGGTTTTTGTGAAGTAAATGAATCATTTATTACTGGTGAAGTTAACAATATCTTTAAAAAAGAAAAAGATGAAGTTCTTAGTGGTTCTTTTATCGTAAGTGGAACATGTTATATAAAAGTAACTAAAGTTGGAAAAGATAATTATATTTCAAAAATTACTTTAGGTGCTAAATATATAAAAGATAATCCTTCAGTTATTTATAAATCATTTGATAAATTAATAAAAATACTTAGTATTTGTTTAGTGCCCATTGGTACTTTATTTCTTATTAATCAATTAAAAATTACAAACTTTAATTGGGCAGAGTCATTAATTAGTATGGTGGGCGCCGTTATTGGTATGATTCCTGAAGGCCTTATTTTACTTACTAGTAGTGCTATGGCAGTAAGTGTTGTAAGACTTAAAAAAAGCAATATTTTAGTTCAAGAGCTATACGCAACGGAAAACTTAGCAAGAGTTGATATAATATGTTTAGATAAAACAGGGACTATTACTACTGGTAATATGAAACTTCATAAAATTGATTATTTAGGTCAAGATGAAGAAAAGGTTAACAATCTTTTATCAAGCTATATATCCTCTATTGATGATAATTCAAGTACAATTACTGCTATAAAAGAAAAAATAAATCTAACAACTAGTTTAAAAGTAATAAATTCAATACCTTTTTCTTCTGAAAGAAAGTATAGTGGAGTAGAGTTTAAAGATGGTTCTTATTATTTGGGAAGTCCCGATAACCTACTTAAAGAAGTAACTAAAGAGGTTTCTAATTATCAAAATAACTATCGCGTTTTAGTTTTTTCAAAAGGTCATGGCAAGTTCAACGATTTAGAAGGATTAACTCCTGTTTGTTACTTATTAATCGAAGACGAAGTGAAGATTGATGCTAAAAAAACATTGGATTATTTTAAACAAGAACAAATAAAAGTTAAAATAATAAGTGGTGATAATATAAAGACTATTAAAAAGATTGCATCAAAAGCTGGTATACAAGATTTTAAGGCAATATCACTAGATAATATAGATGATACAAAAATTGAGGAAATAGTGATGAAATATGATATTTTTGGTAGAGTAAAACCACACCAAAAAGAAATAATAATTTCTTCTTTACAAAAAAAAGGTCATTTTGTTGCAATGACTGGAGATGGGGTTAATGATACATTAGCTTTAAAAGCAGCTGATTGTTCAATTGCAATGGAGTCTGGTTCAGAAGCGGCTAAAAATGTTAGTCAATTTATTTTACTTGATAATCGAATTGAAAACTTACCTGTTATTTTTAAAGAAGGAAGAAGAAGCATTAATAATATCGAACGAAGTAGTTCGCTTCTTCTTACTAAAACAATCTTTACTGTTATATTAATTCTTATTTGTTTATTTTTAGATCGAACATATTTTTTTATTCCTATTCATTTAACTTTAATTACTGCTTGTACGATATCTATTCCTTCATTCATCTTAGCTTTAGAATATAATAATGAAATCGTAAAGCCTAATTTTTTAAAAAGAGTCTTTTTAAGAAGTTTTCCTTGCTCTTTAACAGTAGTTTTTAATGTTTTAGTTGTCTATTTATTTCAAACACAATTTCACCTTTCTGAAGCTGTAAGTAGTACCTTAATGGTTCTTTTAACAGCATCAACTGAGTTTATTTTTTTAAATAGTATATGTAAACCATATACTCCTCAGAGAATTGTAATGATATTAGGTCTTGTATTAGCATTTATATATTGTGCAGTATTTCAATATGATTTTTTTAGTCTAACATATTTAAATAAAAATATACTATTAATATATACTTTATTACTAGTTTGTAGTTTATATATGTTCAATTTATTTAAAAAAATCATCGACGGTGTTTTTTCAAAAAATTTTAAAAATAAATTTATTAAAAATGTTGACAAAGTATAATACCTTTGATAATATTAAATTGTGATTAGTTCATTTACCTTATTTGATTTATTTCAATGGTTGGTATATATATGAATTAATCACTTTTTTTTAAAAAATCATAAAAAATATTATAGGAGGTTTGGTTTTTATGAGTAGCAATTTAAAAAAATTCTCATTTTATGAGGTAGTTGATAAAGACTTGTCTAAAGTTAAAGAGTTCGCAAAAACAATTGCAACGTCGTTTAATTATATAGAAATAGATGTTTTTTATGTTAAAAACGGTGATAAAATTGAATCAGTTATGCTAGCTTCTTCGATGGATTTAGATAATATTGAGACTACAAAACTTGACGTAAACATCCGCAGATTAAATAGGGATGAGGGATTTGGGTTTATAATAAATAACCTTAATTTTGATGTAAGTCATGATGATATGAGAAAATTTCTTTCTAATTTAATAGAGAATAATCCTGATGCTAATGAAAAATGGCTTAATGGCCTTCCATTCTTTGTTAAAAAAAGAGTTTATATTGATAATTATTTTAATATGGAACGTCATCTCTTTGTTAAAAAAAGAGTTTATATTGATAATTATTTAAATATGGAACGTTATCTGTGGACTGGTATAGGCGATGATGAAATAATTAAAAAATTAAACTTGCCAGATATTAATGATGAAAACAATGTTGCTATTACAAGAGATGGTATTCCTACATATGTAGATCCTGATTTTCACATTTGTAAAATAACATCATCTAGTGATGGCCAATTATCTATAGAAGATATAAAACTAAGTCCACTTGCTATTTCTTATACAGAAATACTTGACTTTGTAGTGAGAATGTATGAATATGGTAATAAATATGGTAGACATTTTAAAAACTTAGATTTTAGTTCAATTGGATTTAAAAGAACATCTTTACAAGAAGAAAAAAAATTAGAAGAATTAGAACCAGGAACTTACTATGTTACTATTGGGGATTCAGAAGAAATAGAAAAACCTAAATCAGGATTTGCGCAAAGATTTAGAAGGCTTGTAAATAGAAAATAATTTATTAGTTATAAATATTATATAGGTAAATTTTTAAAATAAACGAAAATCATTACTATTTCATTTTATTTATTGCATTTACCTTGATAAATAAATATTTTAAAAAACACTTGACATACTTCATGGTTTTTGATAATATTAAATTGTGATTAGTTCATTTACCTTAGTTGATTAATTTCAATGTTTGTTATATATATGAATTAATCACTTTTTTTAAGAAAATTATAAACAATATAATAGGGAGGTTTGGTTTTATGTATAAATCATTTGGATTGTGGGGATCATTTGAAAATTATTCTTTTTATGATGTGGTTGGTAAAGATTTGTCTAAAGCTAAAGAAATAGCAAAAAAAATTGTGGAGTCTGATAAATATGAAACGGCTTATGTGTTTTATGTTAAAAATGATAATAAAATTGAACGAGTTATGTTAGTTACATTCCCTTATATTATTTCTGAGATTGGAATCCCTGAAGAAAGTCTTCATATGTTAGATTGGGATGAGGGCTTTGAATTTTTAATAAAAAACCTTAATTTTAATGTAAGTTCTTATGATTTGGAAAAATTTATTTCTATTTTGATGAATAATAATCCTGATGCTGATAAAACATTATTACATGGGCTACCTGAATATATTGAAAAAATGGGAATTTATGATTTTTTTTTAGATATGAAACGTTATGTGTGGGGTGGTATATATGGAACAGGTCTACCTGGTATAGAATTAAAATTGCCAGATATTAATGCTGACAACAATGTTGCTATTACAAGAGATGGTGTTCCAACATATGTAAATATTAATTTGCATCTTTATAAAACGCAATCTTTTGGTGGTGGAGAGGAAATATATATATATGATGGACAACCACGGTATCTTAATTCTATTACTTATGCAGAAATATTGGACTTTGTAACAATAATTTATAAAAAAGAAATTGAAGATGAGCATTTTAAAACTCCAGATTTTAGTAATAGTGGATTTATAACAGATTATACGCTAAAAGCTTATAGAGACGAAATTTATGATTTAGAGAAAGATCCTGAAGAAAGAGTAAGAAGATTTATAAAAGGAAAATAATTTATTAGTTATAAATAAAATTTTTTGTAATTTTAAAATGTGATTAATTCATCACATTTTTTATTTAAATATTTAAATTTTTAGTAACTTGTGCTATACTAATAAACGGGAACAACAAATATGGACTGTTAGCTCAGTTGGCAGAGCAACTGACTCTTAATCAGTGGGTCTAGGGTTCAAATCCCTAACAGTCTACCATTTAAAACAAAACTCAATGATAATATTGAGTTTTAATTTATTAAAATAAACATTTAATAGACTTTTTATCATATTAAGTGTAAAATTAGAGTAGGTGATAAAGATATGGAATTTAATGATTTTTTACTTAGAATAGCAATCTGTTATTCATTAACAATTATAATTGGATTTGAAAGACAATACCATAATAAGATAATTGGTTTAAGAACTAATGTTCTTGTTGCCCTAGGTTCCTTTTTATTTGTATATGTTTCTTTTTCAACAGGGCTAGTTGGGGATCAATATCGGATTGCATCACAAATCTTGCCAGGTCTTGGCTTTTTGGGTGCTGGAATTATAATTAAACAAAATGATCGTATAAGGGGGCTTAATACTGCAGCAACTTTATGGTGTGTATCTTCAATTGGAGTTCTTTGTGCATATGGATTTATTAAAGAAGCTATCATAGGAACATCGTTAGTGTTATTATCAAATGTTATTTTAAGAAGAGTTTCATTTGATAATTTACAGATAGAAGTTGATGATAGTGACTATAATAATAATACTAAAAGAAAAAAATAAAATAAATTATTAATTGATAAAGAATAGATTATTTTAATATTATGACTGAATTTATTTTGGAATTTTGCTATTGGCTTATTATTTAAAACAGGGTTATATATTAAAATTATGTAAAAAAGCAATAAAAAATAACGAAAACGCTAGAAAAAGAGTAAAAAACATTGCATTTATCTGACTTTTAAGTTAAAATGGATGAGTAGCAAGAAATATGGGCTTGTAGCTCAGCTGGTTAGAGCGCACGCCTGATAAGCGTGAGGTCGGAGGTTCAAGTCCCCCCAGGCCCACCATTAAGGCCCGTTGGTGAAGCGGTTAACACACATGCCTTTCACGCATGCATTCATGGGTTCAAATCCCGTACGGGTCACCATTTAAAAACATATCTGATTAATTACATAATCAGATTTTTATTTCTTAAAAAAACCTTGTTTAATTTTTAACAAGGTTTTAAATAACTTATATGGCGGAGTAGGAGAGATTTGAACTCTCGCGACAGTTACCCATCCTACGCCCTTAGCAGGGGCGCCTCTTCAGCCTCTTGAGTACTACTCCAAATGACTACTAACAAGTATACTATATTAGCAGTCTTTTTGTCAATTTGTGATTGTTCGAATATTTTCTATAAATTCTGTCATAATATTAAAATAATCTTCTTCTAAAGTGAATGTTAAAGTATTAACATATATTTTGGTAGCATTGATATCTTTTGTTAATTCATTAAAGTCTTTATTTTCTTTATCTATATCTGCTATTAAAAGGTGGGCATATTTACCAGATTTAAAGCTACTTTTAATAGATGTCAATTTATTTTCTTTAATATCATTATCAGGATCTAAACTTATTACATTGAATCCATAATTATCTAAGAAATTAAATAAATTATTAGAAACTATCAAAGTGTTTTTATTATTTTTCTTAGCATTATTACCTATAGTATGAAGCATTGCATCTAAAACAGATATTTTTTCTTGTAGGTCATCATACTTCTTATTAATATGTTCTATTATTATTTTGCTTTTTAGATATTCTTCAAGATTATTTTTAATATTTTTAGATAGCATTAAAAAATTATTCGGTGAAAGCCAAAGCTCAATTGTATCATATTCTATACTAAGCCCATTTGAAACATCTATTATAAGCAGTTTGTTATTACGATTAACTAAATTTTTAGCAATTTGTTTTTCATTTGTAAGCCCATTATAAATAAATAAATCACCTTTGGAATATTCTTTAATTTGTTTTTTGGTAAGTTTATATTTATCAACATTAGTATTTGAGGGATATATACTTGTTATTTTTCCATAATCTCCATAAATATATTTAGTTAGATAATTTACAGGATATACTGTTGTATATATAGTTGCATTTTCAAGATCATCTGTCTTTAATGAACAGCTTGATATCATTAATATAACAATAAAAAAAGTTATTAATAATAAATAATTTTTAGATTTCATAACCTCTCCTTTTTAGGTACCGGATCATATCCAAAACCTCCATAAGGCCTACATTTAGATAATCTTTTAAGTCCCATTATAATACCTCTAAATGTACCATATTCTTTTATAGCTTCAATCATATATTGACTACAAGTGGGCCTAAAGCGACACATGTTATGCCCAATAAAAGGTATAACTTGATAACATCTTATTAAAGATATAAAAATATATTTCATAAATCTCCTAGTACAAGTATTGTACCAAATTTTTAACAAAAAGTCTTTAAAAATAAATTATATTTATATTTTATTTTAAGAAGAAATATTATTCTAACATTCAATTACATTGCTATAATAGTCATTTATATGTTATAATAATTAAGATTATAAGAAGGTGAGTATATGAATTTTTTGAATAAATATAATATTTTTATTAAAAATAAAGATTTACTTTTGACAGCTTTAACACATTCATCATATAGTAATGAAAATAAATGTGAAAGTTATGAAAGATTAGAGTTTTTAGGTGATTCTATATTACAGTTTTTAACTAGTGAATATTATTATAAAAATACTAATTTAAAAGAAGGAGAAATGTCTAAAAAAAGAGCTGGTTATGTTTGTGAAGAAGCACTTGCATACTATGTAAAAAAAGTGGGTTATGATAAATATATTAGAGTAGGTAATGGCCTTTTAGGTAAAATAAACGATACTATAATTGCCGATACTTTTGAGTCAGTACTTGCTGTAATATATTTAGAATGTGGGATGGATAAATGTCGTGAATACATAGATAAAATAGTTATTCCATGTATTGAAGAAAATCATCTTTTCTTTGAAGATTATAAAACAAAACTACAAGAATTAGTTCAAACTGATCGTAAATCAATTAAGTATGTTTTAGATGAAGAACCTTCTGAAAAGGGTGAAGATTTTATTATTAAAGCTGTAGTAAATAATATCGTTCTTGGCGTAGGTAAAGGGCGTAACAAAAAAGAAGCAGAGCAAAATGCTGCTAAGGAAGCAATAAAGAAAAGTGTTGGTTAATATATGTATATTAAAAATATTAAAATTCAAGGTTTTAAGTCCTTTGCCGATAAAATAGAATTAGATTTCTCAGAAAAGATATGTGCGATTGTTGGACCTAATGGTTCAGGTAAATCAAATATAGTTGATGCTATTTTATGGGTGCTGGGAGAACAGTCTGTTAAATCACTTCGTGGTGGAAACGAGATGAGTGATGTTATTTTTAATGGTTCAAAAACAAGAGATAAGTTAAAAAAAGCAAGTGTTGCTATTTTATTTGATAATTCTGATAAAAAGCTTGATAGTGAGTTTAATGAGGTTGAAGTAAAAAGAATTATATATTCTACTGGAGAAAATGAATATTATATTAATAATGCTAGAGTTAGACTAAAAGATGTTACTAACATGCTTATGGATATAACTAGTAAATTTAATATTATTTCTCAAGGAAAGGTAGCAGCTTTAGTAGAAAATAAGTCATCTGAAAGAAGAGAACTTTTTGAAGCAGCAGCTGGAGTAGGGAAGTATAAGAAAAGAAAAGAAGAATCATTAAAAAAACTTGATGGAACAAAGGAAAATTTAACAAGAATTAATCTCATTATCAAAGAATTGGATATGAATTTATCTCCTTTAGAAAAAGATAAAGAAAACGCAAGAAAATATTTGGATATTAAAAAAGAACTCGATAGCATTGATGTTGCGTTAATTGCTCATGACATAAATAAATATAAAAAAGAATTTGATGTATTAAAACAAAATAATGATCATATGTCTATAGAAATTAAAGATTTAAATATAACTCATCCACTAGGTTTAGAGAGTAAAAAACTTGAAATGATAAAAATTGATGAGAAAATTGGGGAATTAAATCATAAAATCGTTGATGTAACTGAAGTTTTATCTAATTTACAAAGTGATAAGCAAATAAATATTGAAAGAAGTAAGCTTAGTGTTGATGAAAGTAAAATAGATGATAATTTGCTTAATTTAAATGAAGAAAAACTTACTATTGAAAAAGATATCTCCATCGAAGAAGATAAATTAAATAATAATCAGGAACATTTATTAAAACTAACATCATATTATAATAAAATTACTGATGATGAACTAAAAAGGAAAATAAAACTAACTTCTCTTAATAACGAAATCAATAATTTAAATAGAGCTATTTTTGAAATTCAAAATAAAATTAATATAGAGAAAAATAATATAGAGAATAATCTATATTTACCAAAGCCTGTTAAAAGCATTTTAAACAACCCTAGACTGCTTGGAATTCATGGTACTATAAAAGATGTTATAACGTCCAATGAAGCTCATAATATCGCTATAAATGCTTCTTTAGGGGCTGCTGCTAATTTTATTATAGTAGATGATATGTTAAAGGCAAAGAAAGCTATTGAATATTTAAAAGAACAAAAGTTGGGTAGGGCAACATTTTTTCCTTTAGATACTATTAAATCAAAGAAATTTTCATATGAAATTATATCTATGATTGAAAAATATCAAGGTTTCATTGGTATAGCTTCTGATTTAGTTTCATACAATAAAAAATATCAAAACATTATTGAAAATCAGCTTGGTAACGTAATTGTAGTTGATAGTACTGATGATCTAATAAATATTTCTAAATTAACTGAATATAAATATAAAATTGTTTCATTAGATGGAGAAATAACATATCCAGGAGGTTCCATTACCGGAGGTATTATAAATAATACGTTTAAAAGTGATTTAAATAGTCTTAATAAAGAGTTAGAGATTAAAACGAATCAAAAAAAATTACTTGAAGAAGACTTACAAAAATATACCAAAGAATATGATAATATTAGTGAAAAGTTAACTGATTATAAGAAAAAGATTGCCGAGTATCGAATTACTATTGATTTAAATAACAAAAATATTGAAACATTAAAAGATAAGTTAAATAAATATATAAACAATATTGATGGTTTAAAAAGTATTAAAACAAATAGTATTCATAAAAAAATCGATAAACTTACTAAAGATATCATAGAAAAGGAAAAGGAAAAAGAAATCCTTGAAAACAATTTAAAAGAAACGCAAAATCAAAAGTTTGATTTGCACGAACAGATAACTACTTTGGAAAAAGAAATTTCTAATCAAAATACCGTATATCGAAAACTTGAAAATAGTATTAATCAAAATGAAATAGAAATAGGGAAATTAGAAATAAAGATTGATAATTTAATAACTAACTTATCCGAAGATTACAATCTAACTTACGAATATGCTTTTAGTAACTATAACCTTGAAGTTGATGAAGAAATTGCCAGATCTAAAGTAAGTAATTTAAAAAGTAAATTAAAGCAAATAGGGGAAGTAAATATTGGAAGTATTGATGAATATGATAGAATACGTAAAAGATATGACTTTTTAACTCATCAAAAGGAAGATTTAGAAGTTTCTTTAGAAGAACTTAATAATGTGATTTTAGAAATGGATGAAATTATGAAAGAAAAGTTTAAAAAGTCTTTTGATAAAATATCAAGTGAGTTTTCTAAAGTATTTAGAGTTATGTTTAAAGGTGGCAACGGTATTTTAAAATTAAGTGATGAAAACGACTTATTAAATACTGGTATTGATGTTTTTGCGGTTCCTCCTGGAAAGAAACTCAATTCAATTATATCTTTATCTGGCGGTGAGAAATCTCTTACTGCAATATGTTTAATATTTGCTATTTTAAATGTTAATCCAGCACCATTTATTGTCCTTGATGAAGCAGAGGCCGCTCTTGATGAAGAAAACGTTCATATGTTTGGAGAATATTTATCAAAAATAAAAAATGATTCGCAATTTATTTTAATTACCCACAAAAAGAAAATGATGGAATATGCTGATATATTATATGGAATAACTATGGAAGAAAGTGGGGTATCTAAATTAGTTTCAGTAAAACTAGAAACAAAAGAAACATAATTTAAATTATGCTTGATATTTAATTGACAAGCAAGTGTTAAATGGTATAATAAAGATGTCAAACAAAACTTATGGAGGTAATTATGAAAGTATTAAATGATTTGTTACAAGAGCTTGGAATATCAAAAGTGAAGTTAGCTAAGTATTTAGGAGTATCTAGACAAATGGTATATAATTACTTATCTCTAGAAAGTTTAGATAAGTGGCCTAAAGAAAAAAGATTATTACTTTTACAATTATTAGGAATAAATGATGATGATTCAAACGAGGCACTTGCTAAAATTAAAGTAGATACAGCATACCTTTTAGAAGTGGAGAAGAGACTCAATTCTAATCTAAAAAAAGATGGTAACATTGAAAGTAGTTTGGATTTTAGTGGACTTGATAAAGATGCTAAAATTTTGCTTGCAGATGTTATTGAATTACTTAAAGATAAACTTATAGTAGGGGGATATACAAATAATGCTATAGTAAGATATTTATATTATATGCTTCAATCAATTGATAATATACCCGAAATTAAATATATGTTAGCATATATAGCTAAAACTAATAGTTTTATTAAACATGATGAATTTGCTTTTGATGAAAATCAACAATTTATATTTGAAGCGATTTTATATTCTGGGTTAAACATATATAATCATGGAAATCCAGAGAAGGGGAAAGTAGCGCAATTAAGACGAAGATTTATTAAAAATATAGAGCAGAAGAATGAAGAAAGATTATCAAGGACACAACAGCTTATTGTAAATAGATCTCAAGCATTAAAAGAGCTTGGTTATAGTGAAGTTACTGATGAAAATGCTGCTGAAATATTAGAAAAGCTTGCGGAAATTGAATCAAGAAAAATATAAATTAAAGTAGGGAAATCCCCTACTTTTTAAATTATGTATATATAATGTGCATATATAACCTTATAATATATATAATAAGGTTATAAATAAATACCTTATATTTAATAAAATAAGGTTATAACAAATCATTAATGAGTTTAATTTAGTATCATTATGAATCTTTCTAAATAAAAAACATTTTTTATAGCGTTTATAGAAAAGATAGATATTACTAGTAAATATAATTTAATTTAAAAGATATCAAAAACAAGGACTAAATTTAAAATTAATAACTTCACATAATATATATTATGTTAACTTACTCTTTAGAAAGAATCTATTCATTCTTACCTCTTGGATGATTATCGTAATCTCTTTTAATACTTTCATTTGATATGTGAGAATACACTTGTGTAGTTGTAATATTACTGTGTCCAAGCAGTTCTTGTATTACTCTTAGATTAGTTCCATTATTAAGTAAATGAGTTGCAAATGAGTGTCTAAGCGTGTGTGGGGATATATCTTTATCAATACCAGATAATTCACATATTTTTTTTACGATTTTAAAGAAACCAACTCTTGAAAGTTTATTTCCAAATTTATTTAAAAATACAAATTCACTAGTTTTATCTTTAAGTAAAAAGGATCTATAGTTATTAATATATTCTTTTAAAGCATTAATACTCTTATCATTCATAGGAACAATTCTTTCCTTACTGCCCTTCCCTATTATTCTAATTATAGCTTCATCAAAATCGATATTGCTAACAAGCATATCACACACTTCGCTTATTCTAAGTCCACTACCATACATAACCTCAAGCATAGCTATATTTCGATAGTCTAAAGGCTTTTTAGGATTAATATTAAGCATTTTATCTACTTCCTCAATTGTTAAGTATGATGGAAGTTTTTTTTCAAGTTTAGGTAGTTTAATTAAAGCACATGGATTTTCTTCTAGTAAGTTATTTTCTATTAAATATAAGTATAAGGAATTAATTACAGTTAAAAAATGAGCTCTTGTTCTAGATTTCATATTACTATCGTATAAAAAAGCTCTAATTTTATTAGTAGTAACTGTAAGCAAAGACTCATTACCTAAAAAGTAAGAAAACTTGTTTAAATTATATTTATAAGATAAATAAGTGTTTTTTGAAAGTTTTCTTTCATATTTTAAATAGTCTAAATAATTTTCTATGTATTTATTATTCATATATAATATTATAAGATAAAAAATATAGATAAGCAATTATCTATATTTAGTTTTAAGAAAATATTAATTTACATAAAAAAAAGTGATTAATTCATATATATACCAAACATTGAAATTAATCAATAATAGGTAAATGAACTAATCACAACTTAATATTATCAAATACTATGTAATATGTCAAGTGTTTTTTTAAAAATTATTAAATTAATTATTACTACGACTACTTAACCCTTCGTTTTTAGATAATATTGCTAGTAAATTGTATACCTCATTTATTTTTGCAGCTTCACTATCAGATGAAAAAGCATAACTTTCGCCTCCAATAGAATAAGAGTTATCATTAATATCAGCAGAAATAATATATGAATCATTAACTATTTTACTAATTGTTCCATAGGTATACTCACCATTATAACTAATATTGCTATACGCTTCAGAGGTTCCTCTTTTATCCATATAACTAATGTTTATACCATTAAAAGATAAAATTATCTTCCCATTTTCTTTATTGTCTTTAATAAGGTAAATAATTAGTTCATCATTTTCATTGAAATCATAACCTCTTCCGTCAATCATCATATTATTATGATAAAAAATTTGTTCAATTGCTACTCCATACTCACAAAGTTTGTTAATCTCTTCGGTATCGATTAAAATATCTTTCCCTGAAGCTTCCCATTTTTCTTTGCATTTTTCATATAACTTTTCTAACTGCTCTTTTGTCATTATATCCTCCTATTACGCATTATATCATATATTTTAATATAATTACATTTTTATATTTTCTCCCCTACTTTTCTTTACTTTATTATCAAATGTCATATTAAGGCATTCATCTAAACCGATGTTATGATGATGTATAAAATCTGAAATATGACAAATTTTTATCTTTTTCTCGTGTTCAAGTTTTTTTAGTATTTCATAGAAATTAGGTTTAAGTAAATTTGATACAAACTCGATATCATTAGTTTGTTCCTTTCTTAAAATTTCAAGAACATATGCGTTACTAAAATATTCAAAAGTATTATCTTTATAGCCAATAACCGAATGGTGTACTTGAATGAGATTATCATTATATATTTGAATAATAAAATGATGAAATGGATTTAAATTATTCTCAAAATTAAAAATATAATATTCATATCTATGATTTTGTGAATCTATTATATATATATTACTATCTTTAGTTAATTTTAAAATTCTTTTTTCAAAATAAATTGGTTTTTCAAAGTTTTTTAATAAAATATAATATATACTATCATTACCAAAATAAAAATTCAGGATTTGTATAATAGCATCGTTTCTAATTTTTTCTATTTTATTCATAATATATTTCTCCTTAACAAGTAGCTATACTAACAAAATCATTTGTTTAAGTCAAGTACAGTTACATTAAAAAACTGATTTAGAAAACTTTAAATATCAGTTGTTTTTGCTTTTTATTAGCTCAGTATATTTTTGACGACATCTGTTGTGATTATGGTAACGAAAAAAATTAAATTCAATAAAGCCATCATTTTCAAGTTCTATTATGTTCTTACGAATACTTCCTTTAGTACGTAATAAATATTGTATAAATGTTAACCTGTCAACTTCTGCAAATAATTGAAAATCAAAAATTTCGGATTCACTAGGAAAGGTTTTAATAGGATAATGATAAAAATCATTTAAAATTTTAAGATTGTTTTTACTTTTAAATTCAAATGAATAACAGCAAAAAACATATTCCTCAGAACTTAAGTCAAATAGATAATATTCATATCTTTGTTTTTTTCATCAACTACTTTTATATTACCTTCAAGAGTAACTTCTAAATATTTTCCTTCTTTGTTAATTAAAAATTTTCGGGTTTTATTTGCCATATTTTCAATACAATAGTCTTTAACATAATGTTTTAAAAGTTCGTTTCTTTTAGAGGTTATCTCTTTTTGAATTGTTTCTAAATTAACCATAATATTTATCCTAAAAAAAGTGATTAATTCATATATATACCAAACATTGAAATTAATCAAAAATAGGTAAATGAACTAATCACAAATTAATATTATCAAAGATATTATCCTTTGTCAAGCATTTTTGAAAAAAAGATACATTTAATTATTTTTCAAGTCTAAAACCGAATTCAGCATACCCATGAATAAAGATAGCTTTATTTAATAATGAAACGTCATAATTAGGATTTAAATTAAATAATTCACCATCGATTTTTACTTCATCAGTTTCTTCCTTATAGTAAGTAATTGTAATATAATCACCATAATTTTGATAACAATTTGCTACCTCTTTTTCTATCCAAAAGGATCCTTCATCATTATAATTAATTTCTGACCAATTTTTTCTGGTACTAAAACCTTCAAGTTTATTATTTCTAAATACTTTTCCTTCCTCTAATAGTGATATAGTATTAGTATTATGAAGGGCAATAGCATAAATTTTCTGGGAATTAACGTCTTGAATAATATGATATGCAATAAGTTGATAATTATTTTCTCTTTCACTTGTAGGTACTTTTCTATAATGATAAAAGGTATCTAAATATCTAAATCTTAATTTAGGTTTTTTAGTCATAAGCTCTTCTCTATATTTCTTATTAAAACTTAATCCGTGAACAATTATATAAAAAGTAAAACCTATAATAGCTATTATTCCTGCAAAAAAGATTATTCCAGTATAACGATCTTGATTATCAAACAATGAAAAAATAAACTTTTGTGTCATTACATTTACACATAAAAACACATATGTTATAATTACTCTTAACTAGGAAGGAAACTTATGAAAATAGCTCTTATAGGAACTGGAATTTATGGAATCGCCATTGCATCCACTTTAGTTAAAAATAACCACCATATAGTAATGTGGACCGAAAATAAAGATAAGTATAATGAATATATAAAAACTAAAAATTTAAAATCAATATATAAAAATTTTGATATGCCCAAAAGGATAACTTTATCTCTTTCTTTAGAAGAAACGCTTAAAGATGCAAAAGTTATCTTTATTACATGTGCTTCAAAATATGTTAAAAATATTACCAAAGATATTAAAAAATACTATGTAAAAAATATCCCTATTTGTATTGCTGCAAAGGGAATTGATGAAGAAAATTGTGAACTACTTTCAAACATCGTTAAAAGAATTTTAAATACTAGAAAAATAGCTGTAATATCTGGCCCTACTTTTGCTGTAGATATTCTTAATAATAACCCTGTTGCATTGGCAGTAGCTTCAGCTGACATAAAAACAAAATATTATATAACCAATATTATGCAAAATGATACCTTAAAATTAAGACCATCTAGAGACATTATTGGAGTACAAATATGTGGTAGTGTTAAGAATATTATTGCTATAGCATCAGGTATTTTGGGTGGACTGGGATATACAGAAAGCACCCAAGCGTTTTTAATAAATGAATCACTTCATGATATAAAAAAATTAATTTCTTTACTCGGAGGCAAAAAAAGAACCATTCTTTCTTTTGCAGGAGTTGGAGATTTATTAATGACTTCAATGTCAAAAAAAAGTAGAAATTATTCTTTTGGATATGTTATTGGAACCGCTAAAAACAAAAAAGAAATAGAAAGTTATTTAAATAGTAATACTGTTGAAGGTTTTAATACTTTAGAAACTGTTATTAGGTTATTAAAAAAGAAACATATTAATATACCGCTTATATATGTAATAGATGATATTGTAAATGGTAAAAAGAATCCTCATTATCTTGTAGATTTTCTAATAAATAAAGATTAAGTTTATTTTTTAAAATATTTTTTAATATTTATATAGATATTATCTTCATCAAGCTTACATAATTTTAAAAGCTCTTCTCTATTTCCATGAGGAATAAAGGTATCTTCAATACCAAATATTTTGAATATTCCATTAAATCTTTTTTCAGTTAAATAAATTGCAATAATACTTCCTAATGATGCTGTTTTCATGCTTTCTTCATATATAAAGATTGGTTTTTTATTCTTTATTATTTCTTTTAACATCTTTTCATCAAGTGGTTTAATAAACCTAGCATTTATAACAGATAATTTAATATTATCTTTTTTTAGTTTATTTGTTATATTTAAAGCTTTTTCAATAAAAGGACCATAAGATATTATATAACCGTCATTTCCTTTTGTAAGTATTTCCCATGAACCAATTTTTAATAATTGTGCTTTATTATAATTATTTTCAATATTAATTTTCGGATATCTTATAATAAATGGTCCAATATAATTTAATGATGTGTATATTAAATCATTAGCTTCTTGAGCATCTTTAGGCATGGTAATAATTATATTTGGAATACTAAGCATCATAGGTATATCAAATACACCTTGATGTGATGGGCCATCGCTTGGTACTAAACCTGCCCTATCTATCATTATTGTTACATCAGAATTACATCTTGCAATATCATGAACTATTTGATCATATCCTCTTTGAAAGAAGGTAGAATAAATAAATATATATGGTTTTTTTCCTGCCAAAGCAAGACCATTAGCAAGTACTAAACCATGTTCTTCGGCTATTCCAACATCAATAAAGTTTTTTGGTAGCTTTTCTTTTATAATGCCTAATTTAGAACCATAGCACATTCCTGGAGTTATGCACATAATATCATCATCTTTTTTCATAAATTTATATAGATAAGTGCTAATTATTTCACTATATGAAGGAAGAGTGTTCTTTATTTTTTCTTTTCCAGTTAAAAGATTAAATGTTCCAATCCCATGAAAAGCACCAACATCATCTTCTTCGGCAAAAGAATATCCTTTTCCTTTAACAGTGATAACATGTAATAAAACCGGTTTTTCTTCATTTTTAACTATTTGTAAATAATGCAGCAGTTCTTTATAATCATGTCCATCTATTGGACCATAATATTCAACACCAAAATCACTAAAGAGCGTTCCTTCTTTTAGATAAATTTTCTTTAAATTATTTTTAATATTTTCTAAAAACTTTTCAATTTTTCTACCAAATTTAGTATTACCTAGTAGTTTCTTAGTATTCTTTTTTGCCTTATTATAGCTTTTACCTGCTCTTATACTATCTAACATATTATGTATTGCTCCTACGTTTTTAGAAATACTCATTTGATTATCGTTTAAAATGATTATTTGTTTTGTTTTAAGATCACCTAAATGATTTAAAGCTTCATATGCTAGCCCATTACTAATAGAGCCATCGCCAATAACGGATATGATATTTCTTTTATTTCTTTTATCTATATCTCTTGCGATAGCATATCCAATTCCGGTAGAAATTGATGTTGATGAGTGCCCTGTTTCATAATAGTCTACTTTAGATTCGCTTTTAGATTGAAATCCTGATAAACCATTTAATTTTCTTAAACTATCAAATTCTTTTGCTCTTCCTGTTAATATCTTATATGGATATGAGTTATGACCAACATCAAATAAAAAGACATCTTGTTCTTCATCAAATATTTTAAGAAGTGCAATTGTTAGTTCAATAATACCTAAATTAGATGACAAGTGTCCTCCATTTTGAGACACTTTTTCTAATATAAATTTTCTCATGTCAGAAGAAAGTTTTAAAAGTTTATTAATATCATAATCTTTTAAAAACTTACTATTTTTTATATCTTTAATTTTCATTTAATAAATCCTTAATTACATAGTCTGCTAAAAGAACCCCACTTACAAGAGAAACACCTATATAAGATGATACTGGGGTCTTTTTAATGGGCAATTCATTTGATGCAACTACAATTACATCTTTAGTTATTCCTTCTTTTTTTAATGCAAGCTTAAATTTTTTTGCTAATGGATCATTAGACGTTTTGGAAAGTTTAAAAACTCCAAGATCGTGAGGATTTATTCTATTACCAACACCCATCGAAGAAATAATTTTCTTATTTAATTCTAAAGCTTTTTTAACTAAATAAACCTTGGCTTCAATAGTATCACAGGCATCAATAATATAATCATATTTATTAAAGTTTAAATTACTAGAACTATCTAAAAAGACATCAACGGAATTAACTTTTATATCAAGAGGAAGGGTATTAGCAAAATTTTTAAGGACATCAATTTTCTTTTTACCAATCACGTTTAAGTTAGAATGTAGTTGCCTATTTAAGTTACTTTCTTCATATGTATCAAAGTCTACTATTGTAATATTTTTAATTCCGCTTCTTATTAAAACTTCAAAACAAGCGGAACCCACCCCACCTACTCCAACTAGTAAAATATTAAATTTACTTAGTTTTTTGGTATCAATTAAACCAATTAATCTTTCATTCATAACTACCTCTATAAAAAATGCTTAAAGAAAGTCTATCGTTGATAAAGCCCGCTCTTCGCAGGTGGTAAGTCACAAGATTACTTTAGGATCCTTAATTAAATTAAGTTTTCACACCGTAAATCCATTAGACTCCCTTATTTTATCTTTGTCGGTTTTATATACTAATAAACTATCTCTAAGCATCTTAATTATAACATAATATTTAAAAATATAAAATAAACTAATTATTTTAATTTATTTAATTTATTAGTTAAGATATCTTTAGTAAGATTAGGATTAGCTTTTCCTCTAGTTTCTTTCATTACTTGGCCTACAAAATAATCAAAAAGATTTGTTTTTCCATTGTGATATTCTTTTATTTGTTCTTCAGAATTATTAAGAATCTTAGAAATTATATCATTAAGTTCCTTATCATCTGATATTTGAGTATTTTCTTTTGAAATAAACTCTTTGGGTTCTTTTTTATTTTCTAGTGCTTTATAAAATATTTCTTTAGCCTGTTTAGAGGAAATAATATTTTCTGTCATGGCATCTAATATTTGCTTTAAATATTCTGGTTTTAAAAAAAATTCATTAATACTTAGGCTTTCTTTATTAAGGTATGATAGTATTATTCCATTTATCCAATTAGCTGCTTCTTTATGATTAATTCCAATATCAATACATTTTTCAAAATAATTAGCTGTGTCGATATCTTTAATAAGAATGTTAACGTTTTCTTCATCTAATAATAAATTATTTAAATAATAATCTTTTCTTTCATTTGCTAAAACAGGGATATCTTTTTTTATCTCATTTATTAAATCAGTAGTAATTTCAAATGGTGGAATATTAGGTTCTATAAAATATTTATAATCGATATCATCTTCTTTAAAGCGCATAAATACTGTTTCATTTAAACTTTCATCATATCGTCTTGTTTCGCCTACTAAAGAAGAAGGATTATTTTCTAAAGCTTTTATTTGTCTTGCTTCTTCATAAATAATGGCATTTTTTACATTAGCTATTGAGTTAACATTCTTAACTTCTACTCTAGGGGTTACAAAATTGTCTTTATCATCTTTAAGACTTATATTAACATCACATCTAATTTGTCCTTTTTTAGTATCAGCATCTGAAATACCAGTATATTGATATATTTTTATCATTGTTTCTATAAATGCTGCAGCTTCTTCAGCAGATGATAAACAAGGGTCTGTAACACATTCTAAAAGAGGAATGCCTGCTCTGTTATAATCAAGTAGAGAAACTTCTTCTAAGTGGTCTAAAGCTGCTGTATCTTCTTCTAAATGAATATCTTGAATAGTAATATTTTTCTTAGTACCATTAACTATTATATCTATATTTCCTTTGGTACCCACAGGATGAGTATTTTGAGTAATTTGATAACCTTTTGGAAGATCGGGATAAAAATAATTTTTACGATCAAAGATCATATATTTAGGTATTTTACAATTTAGAATTATAGCCATTTTAATTGCATCGTAAACACTTTTATAATTAAGTGAAGGTAAAATTCCAGGAAATGCTAAACATACTTCATTTATATTAATATTAGCTTTCTTAGAATATATATTTGATGCTGGAGAAAAAACTTTTGAGTTACTTTTAAGTTCACAATGCATTTCAAGACCAATAACTACTTGATATTTCATTTTTTATCCTCCTTATTAAATAACTTCTCGATATAAGAAGCTATATTAAGCGCTTTCCCATCTTCTTTATATTTACCAGTAATATTAACACTAATTGGCATTTTATTTATATTAACAGTAATCGATGGATAGCCTCCTAAATTTCCTATTAATAAATGATTATTAGAATTATTATCTTTATTTGACAAGATGGGTAAAATAAGAGCATCATAATTATTAAACAAATTATTAAAGGTATTAACAATTAACCTTCTTACTTTTTTTGCATTAATAAAATAATTATTTATATTTTCTTTTTGAAGGATATATGAACCCATTATTAATTTTCTTTTCATAGTAGATGTAAGACTTTCACTACGATGTTTTTTCATCATATCATTAATATTACCATTTTTGTTAGCATCACCAAATATAATTCCTGTTAAATTGGAAGTATTACTTGATAATTCTGCTAAAGATATCATATCATGTACTGGTTTAATAGCATTAAGTAAATTGATATCTATGCTTTCTTCATAAATTTCAATACCAAGCGTTTTAATTTTATCAATTATTTCTTTCATATAATGTTGATCATTAATTAATTCTTTAATATAAAATATTTTTTTACCATTAACATTATTATTAAGATAATCTTTTAATTTAATATCATCCATATCATTAATAGAGGTCATATCTTTTTTATCATATCCCTTTATTTCATCTACTACTAATGTAGCATCAAGCACATTTTTAGCATATATTCCTACATGATCAAATGATGATGCATAAGCAAATACCCCATAGCGTGAAATAAGACCATAACTAGGTTTATAGCCAACGACACTAGTATTTCTTATTTCACCAAAAGTATCAGTACCAATTGCATAAGAAACGAGATCTTTTTTAACACTTGTTTCCAGTTCATCCCTAATAGGTTTTCCAATCATAATAGCACCTTTACTACTCAATTTTTCATAACAAGTTGCATTATATACAGGAACATAATTTTTAAGTGTATTTAATCCTGCAGTAGTTATAATATCTTTAGTTGATATATTATCTTTAAGTGTATATGGAATACATGATAATATATTATCAGTATCAGGGTAATTTATTTTATCATTAATTAATTTAAAAATATTAGTATCCTTAATATTATCTAATGCTTCTTTTTTAAACTTTTCTTTTGATATATCATTCTTTTTTAAAGCATTAAAAACAAATAATATGTCTTTATCTAAGTATTTCATTATCCCACCACCTTGGGTACTTCTATTATGTCTTCATAAGCGTTTGATGAGTTTTTTAAAGCATCAGTAGTAGAAATATTAGCTACATCTTTATCATCTCTTAAAACAGTTGTTTTTATATCTTGAGGGAAACTTAAGATATCTGTTTTTTTAAGTCCCTTAACATTGTTTATTAATTTCATCCTTTCTTTTAAAGCTTTAAAATCATTTAGTAAATCAGTTATTTCTTCTTTATTTAAAGCAATTAAAAGATCATCAGCTAGTTTTATTATTTGCTCTTTTGTAATCATAATAATCCTTTCTAATATTCACAAGATCCTGGAGTTCTAGGAAATGGTATAACATCTCTAATATTGTCAATACCAGTTAAATAAATAATTAATCTTTCAAATCCCATTCCAAAACCAGAATGAACACATGTACCATATTTTCTTAAAGCAACAAACCAATCAACTGTATTTAAGTCAATATTATCTTCTTTTATTTTTCTAATTAGTTTGTCCATATTCTCTTCTCTTTGAGAGCCTCCAATGAGTTCTCCTGCTCCAGGTACTTGTAAATCTACCGCAGCAACTGTTTTTCCATCATCATTTTGTTTCATATACCAAGCTTTAATATCTTTAGGCCAATTAGTAATAAATACTGGTCCATCAAAATAATTTGTAATATATTTTTCATGCTCTTTAGCAATATCACCATCATATTTAGGAGTAAACTCCCATTTATTCGGAGCTTTTAATAAAATGTCAATGACATCTTTATGATTTATTCTAGTAAACTTAGACTTAACTAATTTTTCTAGCTTCTTTCTTAAATTATTATCAACATAATTATTTAAAAAGTCTATTTCATCAGGACATCTTTTTAAAACTTCAGATACAATAAATTTAAGCATATCTTCTTCAATATCCATAAGACCATCTAAATCACAAAAAGCAATCTCTGGTTCAATCATCCAAAATTCATTAGCATGAGTTTTGGTATTAGAATTTTCTGTTCTAAATGTAGGCCCAAAAGTATATATCTTTTTATATGCCATCGCAAACGTTTCTCCATGAAGTTGTCCTGAACCAGTAATAAATACTTCTTTACCAAATAAATCTTTACTATAATCTTTATTTTCTTTTAAAGGATCAAGAGTTGTTAATCTAAACATTTGTTCAGAACCTTCACAATCAGAGGTTGTTATAAGTGGTGTATGAACATATACATAATTTCTATCTTGAAAATATTCATGTATTAATTGAGAAGTGACACTTCTAATTTTAAAAACAGCTCTAAATAAGTTAGTTCTAGGTCTTAAATGAGCTATTTCTCTTAAAAATTCTCTAGTTGGTCTTCCTTTAGCTTGTAGAGGAAAATCATCAGGACATAAACCATATACCTCTATTTTATTTGCTTTTAATTCATATTCTTGTCCTGAGCCTTCAGATTTAACTAATATGCCAGTTATACCTACAGCACTTCCAATAAGAATTTTAATAATATTATTAAAATCTTTTATATTTTTATCATAAACAACTTGAATCCCATTCTGATTAGTTCCATCATTTAAATTAATAAAACCAAATTCTTTTTGAGTTCTATGACTTTTAATCCACCCTTCTATTTTGACTTCTTTTGCTAAATACTTATCAGCATCTTTAAGTAAATCTTTAATATCCATAAATCCTCCTAAATAATTCCTAAGATATAATCAACTATCTCATCTTCAGGAACTTTAACCTCTTCTTTTGTTATATTATCTTTGACATTTATTAATCCCTTTTTAAGATCTTCACTATTTAATATTATTAAATTTTTAGCATTATATTTATCAGCATCTTTAAACTGTGATTTTAAACCTTTATTTAAATAATCAGTTTCCACAGATATTCCATTTAGTCTTAAATCTTGCATAATAATATTAGCTTTCATTTTTTCTTCTTTATTAATTGCCATAATAAAGACATCTATATTTGAAAAATCTTTTGCCTTCTCTTTGATAAGATTAATGATTCTTTCAATACCACAAGCAAATCCAACGGCTGGCGTATCGGGACCATCCAGAGTTTTAACAAGGTTATTATATCTTCCCCCACCACCTAATGCTAAGCCATTATCAACTTGAAGTTCATATACCATATAATCATAATAATCAAGTCCCCTAACTAAGTTAGAATCAATTTCATAATCAACATCAAGATAATCTAAATATTGTAAAACATCTTTAAATCTTGCTTGACTTTCTTTACTTTGGTAATCTAAAACATTAGGTGCTTTTTTAAGAATTTCATTTTTATCATCTATTTTACAATCAAGTATTCTAAGAGGATTAGTTTTAATTCTTTTTTGACAATCAGAACAAAAATCATTAATATGAGGTTTTAAATACTTAACCAATGCTTTCTTATAATTTTCTCTGTCTTCTTTTCCGCCTAAATTATTAATTTTAACTACGGGATCAAGTCCAAGTTCTTTTAAAATATTAACTGATAACGAAATTATTTCGGCATCTATTAGTGGATCATCAGAACCTAGGGCTTCAACTCCAAATTGAGTAAATTCTCTATTTCTTCCTTGACCTGGTCTTTCATAACGATACATAGTTCCAATATAATAATATTTTGATATTGGTCTTATATCAGCATAATCTTTATTTTCAATATAACTTCTAACTACACTTGCAGTTCCTTCGGGTCTTAAAGTTAAACTTCTTCCAGAACGATCAGTAAAATCATAAGTTTCTTTTTGAACTATGTCTGTAGTTTCTCCAACTCCGCGTTTAAAAAGCTCACTGTTTTCAAATACTGGAGTTCTAATATATTTATAGTTATAAACATTCATATATGAATGAACAATTTGCTCAATATTAAGATAGATTTTTGCATCAAATTTTGATAAATCATAACATCCTTTTGGTTTAATAATCATTTTTTCCTCCTTTTTAAAAGAAAAACCTAAAAAGGTATAAGGGCGATATCTCGCGGTGCCACCTTATTTCTAGGTCTTAATTATTTATCACACTTATGCGTATCTATGTTATAGAAAGTTGTTAGTTTTCTCATAGATAAATACACATCTATTTTATTATATATTTAGATTTAAGTCAATTAGCTCTAACAAATTTGACAGTAATTAATTTTTCTATATTATTTTAAAAATTAATAATCAAAGTTTTTATTAAAAAAAGTGTTTATATATCTTCTATCTTAACTTTAATCTTTAAAATCACTATTATTAGCTAATCTTTCTTTTAAATATTTAATTATTATTTTTATATTTTTTAATCTTAAATCTATTATATCAACAGGCTCTATTAAATTTTGATTATATTTTATATTAGGAAATTCATAAAGAATTGTACCATCTGGCAAATTAAAGCCTAGAACATTTTTAAAGACTCGTAAAACTTCATTATAAATATCTATAACGTGATTAATTTTATCGATTGGTATTGCATCTAAATCATTGTAATTGATTTTATTTTCTTTTTTTACAATATATTTAAAAACGTCTATATTTGATAAATATCCCGGATAATAAATAAGAGAGAATTCTGATAAATCTTTTTTATTTAAAGTATCTATTGTCTTTTTTAATTTTTTACTTAGTTTGGCATTAATAATGTAATTTTTCTTATAACTATCAATCGCAACTTTTACATTTTGAAAGTTTGTTTCAACAAAAATTGCATTATTTATTTTTTTATCAGAAGTATTATATATAACTGGAAATTTAAAAAAATGATTATAAATAGTTTCAAGTCCTAAATATTTTATTAGTAACTCATAAAGTTCATTTATAGTTATTTTATTTTTTGAAATCACATTTATTTCCTTATTTTTATCGTTATTATCTAAATTTTCTAAAACAATATCAATAAGTTTATTTACTTCAATAAAATTAAAAGCTTTTAACGATGATATTAAATGTTTTCTTGTTTTTCTTTGATAAAACCATCGTACTTCATCATTCAAATATACAGCTCTAATCATATATCCAATTAAATTATTAAGAACTTTACTATCAATCGTTTGCCCGAATCTAACAATTTTATAATTAAAATTATATTTTTTTATTAGCACTTCAAATAATACAATTAATTTGATATTAATATTTTGTATACATTTAGTTTTTTTATTAATCTTATTTATATCTAGATAAACAGGTTTAAAAAACAAACTTTCAAGACTAGAGATTAATAAAACGTTTGCTTTTTTATCAAAGTTATTAATACTATCATATAGTTTATTTACAAAATTTTTTAACTTTTTTAAACTAGTGTTGCTAAGATAATTAAACATATTACAGTGCTGAATATCGGAAAACTGTAAGATATCTATTATTATATAATCAGGCCGAAATTCTTCTAATAATAAATTTATATTATCGTTATTAAAATCTATATATTTATAATAATAATTTGTATTTTTAATATTAAAATTATATTTTAAAGAATAAATTGTTTGAAGATTATCACTACTTTGAACTTTTAATGATTCAACAGCAACAACCTTATTATTACGTAGTAGTTTTGGGGCGAAATAACAATCTACAAAATTTTTATTACCAATAAATAAATATGTTTTCATTATTATACCTCTATTTCTTATTATTATATCGGCTTTATTAATATATACTAAAACTTAACGGGATTAAATGTTATATCAATACTTATCTTATTATTTATAAGATAATTTTGATCTAATTGTTTTAAAATATCTATTAATTTATCATCATAAGTATATTTTATTATAATTTGCAAGTTATATATATTCTTAACTTTAAACATATATGATGGAGTTGGTCCTAAAATAATTGTTTTTTCATCTAAGTATCTTTGTAAATATTTTTTAATAATATTAGATTCTTTCTCTATATTTTCTAAATCTTTTCCTTTTATATTTATTAATACTAAGTATGTATATGGAGGATATTTAAGTTTGTGTCTAATATTCATTTCATATAAATAAAAATTATTATAATCATTATTTTTAACATAATTTAAAATCTTATTATCAGGATTATATGTTTGAATTATTACTTCTCCTTCTTTATCTCCTCTGCCAGATCTTCCTGATGTTTGATATAAAAGATTAAATGTTTTTTCATTAGCTCTAAAGTCAGGTATATTAAGTGATGTATCAGCATTAATAATTCCCACTAAAGTCACATTCTTAAAGTCAAGTCCTTTACTAATCATTTGGGTTCCTAAAAGAATATTATATTTTTTATTTTCAAAATCATCTATTATTTTTTGATAACTATTCTTTTTAGATGTTGTATCTTGATCCATTCTGATAACTTTAGCAGAAGGTAACACTTTTAATAATTCTTCTTCAACTTTTTGAGTACCTACTCCATCAAAAACAAGTGCTTTTTCATGACAACTAGGACAAAGATCATTTTTCTTTATAAAATAACCACAGTAATGACATTTTAATTGATTTTCAGGTTTATGATAAGTAAGAGATATATCACAGTAGGGACATTTATATGTATAGCCACAATTTTTGCATGAAATAAATGTTGCAAAACCTCTACGGTTAAGTAATAAAATTATTTGTTCACCTTTGGATATACATTTAATCATTTTTTCTTTAAGAATACTTGAAAATAAATAATTTTTTAATCTAATTTCTTTAGTCATATCTACAAGAGTAATTTTAGGAAGTTTTATATTATTAACTCTATTTTCTAAAGTAAGAAGTTTATATACTTTTTTATCAGCTCTAGCCATTGCTTCAAGTGATGGTGAGGCACTTGCTAAAAGAAGTGGTATATTATTATACTTCGCTCTAAATGTTGCAATATTAATTGCATCATACCTAGGAGTATTTTCTTGTTTATAATTATCAGAATGTTCTTCATCAATAATAATAATACCTAAATTTTTAAGTGGTACAAAAAGTGATGATCTTGTACCAACAACAATCTTAATCTTATCATTATATATTTTTAGATATTCATCATATTTCTCTCCAATAGAAAGAGCACTATGAAAAATAGCTACATCTTTACCAAATCTACTATAAAATCTATCTATCATTTGTGTAGTTAAACATATTTCTGGAACTAATACTAAAGCAGTTTTATTACTTTTAATGACTTCACTAATAAGATGCATATAAACTTCTGTTTTACCTGATCCAGTAACTCCTTTTAAAAGATAAATATCATGTTTATTAAGATTTTCTTTTACTGTTTCATATGCTATTTTTTGTTCATCATTTAACTTTAATTTTGATGTTGTAATATCTTTAGCTTTTAAACGATATTTTTTCTTCTTTAAAGTAAGTAAAATATTTTTCTTGATTAGTATATTGGCTATACTTGCATTTAAAGATGTTTTTAAAACTTTTTTATCTTTTATAGTATTAATCATCATTATTTGTTTTAATGCCCTTGGATGCTCTTTTATATACTTATTAACGATATCTTTATCATTTAAATAAACATATGTTTCATATAAATCATATTTTTCATTTTTGTTTACTTTTAAAGCTGGTGGAAGCATCGTTTGAAAGGCACTAATTAAAGGACATAATGTTATTTCTGATAGATAATAAGCTATCTTTATTTGTTCATCATTTAAATAAAAGTCTTTATTTAAAATATCTTTGATACTTAAAGTTTTATAAACAGGTTTATTATGATGTAATTTTAAAATAATACCATTAATATTTCTTTTATTAAATGGTACTAATACTTTCATTCCAATCTTAATAATATCTTTAAAAGAATCAGGAACGCTATAAGTAAATGCTTTATTTAAACTTTTTACAGGATACTCAACTAAAACTTCAGCATACATGACTTACCTCATATAAATTATATCATAAAAAAAGAAGTATTAAACCTCTTATTATTCATCACAAGTAGGACATATTATTTGACCATTTTTATCTACTAGCAAGTCATTACATTTAGAACATTTCTCACCATTTGGTTTATACCAAGTAGCATACTTACACTTTGGATATTGATCACATCCCCAAAAGATTTTACCCTTTCGAGTAGGTTTTTGAACAATATTACCACCACATTTAGGACATGTAGCTACTTTTACTAAATCTTTCTTTTCTTTTTTAATATATTTACATTTTGGATAGTTAGAACATGCTACAAACTCACCATACTTACCTTTCCTAATTACTAAAGGATTATTACACTCCGGACACATTTCACCAGTTTCTTGAGGAGGGGTTTTTTCCATATTTTTAAGAGCATCATCAACTAAAGGAGAAAATCCATTATAAAAGTCAGTTAATACTTTGATATAATCAGCTTTATTATCCGCGATTAAATCTAAATCTTTTTCCATATTAGCAGTATATTTTACATTAATAATTGATGAAAAGAACTCTTGCAACTTATCAGTTGTTTCATAACCTACTTCTGTAGGGATAAATTTCTTCTCCTCAAGTGTAACATAATTTCGATCTTTAATCGTACTAATTATTGTAGCATAAGTTGAAGGCCTTCCTATTCCTAAAGATTCAAGTTCTTTAATTAATGAAGCTTCATTATATCTACTTGGTGGTTTTGTAAAATGTTGATATTTATTAATAACATTACTACTAATTTTTTGATTTATAAAATCTTTTAAGTCAGGTAAAATAGTATCTTCTTGATCTTCATACTCATTATAAACTTTTAAATATCCATCAAAAACTAAAACAGATCCTGTTGCTTTAAATCCATAACTATTATTATCTAATTTTATCGTAGTTGCTAAAAATTTAGCATTACTCATTAATGAAGCCAAAGCTCTTATATATATTAGTCGATATAACTTATACTCATCATTATCAAGATATTGTTTAACTTTATCAGGAGTTCTATTTATAGATGTCGGTCTTATACCTTCATGAGCATCTTGTATTGTATCTTTCTTCTTACCCTTTTTAACATAACCAATATATTTTTCACCATAATTTTCTTTTATATATCCATAAGTTGACTTAACAAATTCATCAGAAACTCTAACACTATCAGTACGCATATACGTAATAAGACCAACGTGACCATCTGATACATTAACTCCTTCATATAATTTTTGAGCTATTTTCATTGTTTTAGAAGGTGCAAAACCAAGCTTACTTGAAGCAAGTTGTTGTAAAGTAGATGTTTTAAATACTTCTTTAGCTGCTCTATTTTTCTCTTTTTCTTCAATTGATTTAATTAAAAAATCTTTATCAAGTTTTTTAAGGATTAAATCAGCTTCCTGCTCATTATTTATCTCAATTTCTTTATCTTGATATGTTTCAAGTAAAGCTTTAAATTGATCAAACTCTGCTTCAATAGTCCAATATTCTTTTGGAATAAAGGCAAGAATTTCTCTTTCTCTATCTACTATTAGTTTTAAAGCAACACTTTGAACTCTTCCTGCTGATCTACCAGATGTTTTTGACTGCATAACTTTAGATAATCTAAAACCAATAATACGGTCTAAAAACCTTCTTGTCTCACCGCTATGAACAAGATTCATATCAAGTTTTTTAGGATTTTCCAATGCTTTTAAAATAACATCTTTTGTTATCTCATTAAAAACAACACGATTATATTTATCTTCATTTATTCCAAGTTCATCAAACAAATGCCAAGAAATCGTTTCTCCTTCTCTATCTGGGTCGGTTGCAAGATAAACATGATCCGCTTCTTTAACCAGCTTCTTTAAAGCACTAACATCTTTCTTTCTTCCTGATATTACTTCATAATTAGGTTTAAAATTATTTTCAACATCAATACCAAGACCATATTTACCAGTAGTTGCTAAATCTCTAATATGTCCTTTTGAAGAAACAACATCAAAATTTTTATCACCTAAATATTTTTCAATAGTTCGACATTTAGCTGGTGACTCAACAATAACAATATTTTTCAATTTATATTTTCTCCTTTGCTTAATATATCTTCATCTTTTTGAATTAAAGATATCTCTTGTAATTTATCATGTAAATATTTAAAATAATTATTTTTAATACTTTGGGTTGATGAATTTAGTTTATCAAAGATTTTATAATTTATATTTTTAATCTCTTCTTCAGAATATTTAAAATCAGTATAGTAAGTTATTCCTCCTACTGAAGCATTATAATATGCTAATTTGTTTTTCCATGATGAATCAGCAAATATTACTGTATTACTAAAGTTAGAATTAAACATATCTTCTCCAGCATATAACCTAGGATCATAATCTAAATTAAATAAATTAGCTAATGTAGGAGTAAAATTAATATAACTAGTATAATAATCAAACACTTCACTTTTTAATCTAGGATTATATATTACTAAAGGCGTTTTATCTATTTCATAGTCATCTAAATCTCTTGTCATAACATTTTTTAAAGTTTTAGTATCAAGAGCATAGGGATAATGATCACCAAACAAAAGAATAACAGTATCATCAAGTAATTTTTCCTCTTCAAGACTATTTAATAAGACTCCTAATGCTTCATCTAATACTTTTAATTTAGAATAGTATCTACGAAGATCTTTTGGAAAATCAGTATCTTTAGTCATATCTAAATATCGATCTCCAAAATCAGTTGATATAGCATATGGATTATGAGATGAAACCGTTGTTATAAAACTCATAAATTTTTTATCATCTTTATTTTCAATTAAAAGCTTTAAATAAGCCTTCATTAAATCAACATCATCAGCCCAATCACCATATTTATTAGACCATTTAATATTTAGATCTTGAACACCATAATACTTTTGACTTCCCATATTAGGATGAATAATCGACCTATAATAATAATTTTCGTTATAGTTATGATAACTTGATGTATAGTAACCTTTCTTATTAAATAAATTAAATAAAGCCTGATAATATTCATTATTGCGATAAGTATTAGCAGAACAAGTATTATATACTGTATAAAGTCCTGTTAATGCTGAAAATTCATTATTTCCAGTAGCACAAGAGTTTCTAGGTGAATAATTATTTTCAAAATACCATCCTTCAGAAGCCATTTTATAAAAATTAGGAAAATATTTTTCATTATATATAATATCATTGACACTTTCCATCATAATAATAATTAAATTCTTATTTTCAAAAATAGCTGTCTTTTCATTCTTATCATCAATAACTTTATTAATATAATACTTATTTAAATTATTATATTTATCTTTTGTTTCTTCTTCGATTAACATTTCCCACAAAGTATCATCAAACTCTCTATTGGTTGGCATAATATTTGCTGAAGCAAAATCCTCATATGAATAAACATTACTTTCTTTTTTAAGCATCTTGTTTTTCAAATCCTGAAATCCATATGTAGCTATTCCAAACTCTTTAACAAAAAGACCAGAATTAGGAATATTTATAAACAGATCCCTATTTGATACTGCTTGATAATTATCAGTAGAATAATTATCCTTTAAAAGAAAGGTATAACTTCTTCCAAAGACAATTAAAAGAATTATTACTCCTGCAAGTGTAATAATATTTTGATAAATATCTCTTTCTTTTGATAAAGTAACTTCTTTTTTAACCCCTATTTTAGTTAGTAATATTTTACTTATTATAGCTATAACTAAAGGTAATAATATTAAATAATAATTTGGTTTAATCGCTTTTATAAAATCTATAATATAATCTTTAACAGCTCCTAATTGACTTGATGTATTAAAAGATATATAAACACCAATATAATTATTAAAAGCAAGTTGTAATAATCCATAAATAGATATTACTAATAAATATATAGTACATATTATAAAATTTATCTTCTTTTTAAAGAAAGATGATATATATGCAATTATAATTGATATAAGTGAGTTTGCTAAAAAAATTCTTATTAATGAATAATTAAAAATTGGTAAGTTAGTTATTAATCTAAATATTATCTCTAAAAGCAAACTAACAGTTATTAAATACAAATAATTTTTAAGTACTTGAGTTTTAAAGTATTTCATTATTTTTCCTTTCTAGAATTTTTTTAACAGGTTTATAACTTTTTCGATAGAAATCTAGTATACCATATTTTTCAATTAATTCTAAATGTTTTTTAGTAGGATATCCCTTATGATTTTTAAATTCATATAAAGGATATTTATTATCATAATCATCCATAATTCTATCTCTAGTTACTTTAGCAATAACTGATGCGGCAGCTATTGAAATAGACTTTTGATCACCTTTAATTATAGGTAATACCTTTTCTTTATATAAATCCATAGCATCAGTTAATATATAATCAGGTTTTGTTTTTAAATCTTTTATAGCATTATTCATAGCAAGTCTTGATGCTTCTAAAATGTTTATTTCATCTATTATATCATTACTTATAATAGATATTCCAACACTAACAGCATCTTTCATAATTATATCATATAACTCATCTCTTTTTTTTGATGTAAGCTTCTTAGAATCATTTAGACCTTTTAAATGGTAATTTTCAGGAAGAATAACGGCACTTGCCACTACAGGACCACATAAAGGACCTCTTCCAGCTTCATCAACTCCTGCTATTAAATGATATCCTTTTAAGTATAAATCTTTTTCGTATGAAAGTAAATCTATCTCCATATATCAAGAGTTACTCCTTTTATCTTACCACTAACAAAATCATGAAATATCCTATCATTTACTTTATTATTATCAATTTCATTATTTTTTATAAAACCCCATTTCTTAGCTAGAGCTTCGTATATTTCTAATGAGTTATTACCTTTTACTTTATAATCTTCAAGTATAAAAGGATAATGTTTTAAATATATATCTAAAAGATATAAACAAACATCATATATATTAAGAACTTCTTTTTTAATTGAACCAACACTAGCTATATTCATAGCAATTTGCTGATTTTCAAATTTAGGCCATAGTATTCCAGGAGTATCAAGTAATGTTATTCCATGCTTGGTTGGAAGAAAACTTAAATGTCTAGTAACTCCAGGTTTGTTTTCTACATTAGCAACTTTTTTACCCACTAATTTGTTTATTAAGGTTGATTTACCTACATTAGGAATACCTATTACCAGAGCATTAATAACTTTATCTTTAAGCTTTTTATTTATTCTTCTTTTTTGAATTTCAAAAGTAACTTTTTTAGTTAAATCAATAAGTTTTTTATAATCATTATTATCTTTTAAATCTATACATAAGACATTATAACCACTTTTTTCATAATATTTAACCCATTTATTTGTTTCAACCATATTACATAAATCTTTTTTTGTCATAACTAAAATTTTATTTTTTATTTTAATAAATTCATCAATATCCTCTATCTTCGAAGAAAAAGGTATCCTAGCATCAATTACTTCATAAACAATATCTATTACGTTAATATTTTCCATAATTAATCTTTTTGCTTTATTCATATGACCAGGATAATAGTTAATATTTGTTTTATTTTCCATAAGGTTTATCTCCTTTTTTATATTTCTATAACATCTAAATCTTTAGGAACAATTACATCGTTATCAAAATATTCTTTTGCTTCTTTTTTATACAAAACATCTTTATCGTTTGGATGAGAATCTTCTGTATGAAATAAAATTAAATTTTTAATATTTAAATCATTAAAGTTTTCACAAACATATTTTACAGTTGAATGTTTCTTTTCATAAGGTTTAAATATTTCCTTATTAGCATCTAAACAAAACGCTTCATGCATTACATAATCTTTATCTTTAACAATATCTACACTACCACCAGTATTTATCAAAAAATTATTATTTATTACAAAACATGTATTATATAAGTTATGTACAAAACCGTGTCCTGTTCCTATCATTGTTAATTTATTCATCATATCTCCTCCTATAATGTTATCAAAAGTGTAACATTTTTTTATTATTTTTTTTCATAAGAGTTTATAAACTTTCTCAATATATAGTAATATCTTAATTATTATTTACTTTTATCAAAATATTCCCTGATATCTTTTATTGAAATTGGTCCTTTTCTTATTAATTTAATCTTATTACTAGTACAATCAATAATTGTACTAGCAACTTTATAATGAACTTGTCCTTCTAATATTCCATCAATATTAGGAAATGTTTTTTTAACGTCTTTTATATTTTTACATACCTTTATACCACTTATATTTGCACTTGTCATAAATAAAGGTACACCAACTTTATTTAACAACTTTTTAATTTCAATAGTTGGTGCTATTCTAACAGCAATTGTTGTTTCTTCTAAATAATTTAAAAATCCCTCTTTTTTATTTAATATTATTGTTAATGGACCAGGCATAAACTTTTTAGTTATTTGTGAATCTCTATTTGTCACATAAGCAATTTTTCTTATTTGGCTTTCATTTAAACACACAATAGGAAATGGTTTATTTGGTTTTCTTTGTTTTAAAGCATATAATTTTTCAAACGCTTTTTTTGTCTTAGTAGTAGCACATAAGCCATATACTGTATCTGTTAGCACACACACCACGCCATTATTTTTTATTATTTCAACTAATTTTTTCATATATTATTTTTAAATCCAACCTATTATATTTAAATAATACTAACATCTTTAGTAATTATATCATAAAAAAACAGCAAAAGACCACTAATATAAATGCAAGTTATTTGCTGTTTTTATAAACTTTGATTCTTTATACCTTTTGTAACAAAAGAAAAAACGTTATTTATGTCTTTCTTTACTTCTAATAAGTTCTCTTTTTAAACAATCAATTTCATGCGGCTTAAGTCCTATTTGCAAAAGTTCAAGATGTTTAGATATAATTTCTGGATCATACGATTTTGTAATAGCTCTTACTCTTTCTAATGCGGGTTCCTCTATTATCTCACGAGGCATATTTTGAATATGCTCATTTAAAATTTGTTGCAAATAAACAAGTTCTTCTTTTGTAAATGAAGTTTCTACTAGTTTATCACTGAATGTTGTCACGTTCTCAAGATCGTAAATCCTTGTATTATATTCTTTTAAGGTTTCTTCTTTTGAACTCTCTATATCCTTTAATTTATCCTTCAATGTTTCATATGATTTTTTGATTTCTTCGCGTATAAGCGGGTGTAAATTATTAATAAAATCTTCGGAAATTAAGCCATTAATTTTAGCTGTTTCAACATTTACATTAAATGATTGAAGCATTTTTAATTCTTCTATAGAAATAGTGCAATCATCTATAAAAAGTATATCTCCATTCTTAGAATTAATTCCTTTATAAGGCCTACCATAGCGAAAAGAAGATTCAGGCTCCAATCCCCAATTGAAAGGAAACTCTCCATTCCTACACATATATGTTAGGTCTAACTTATTACTTAATCTATCAACATTAAAATATCTTCTTAATACGTCATATTTATCATCTTCTAAAAAAGGCGTTACCCGACTATAACCTATATTAGGATATTCCCATCTATAATATAAATGTAAACGTAGTGAGCTTTTCTCTGTTATTTTATAAAATATATCTAAATAAACCTTATGTGCTGTATAAGGGTTACTACCATATCCGCCATCCTCATCTGAAGTCATAACACAAAAATAATCAACATTAATTTCTAATAATCTACCATCAGAACATGAAATAGCAAACTCTATCTTATCAGTTGGAGAACTTTCTTTACCTGACTTTTTAATAATACATCTATATTTTTTTTCACCGATTTGAATATCTTTTAAATCAATTCCCAAAATTCCTTCAGTTTCACCTATTAAATTAATCATTTTACTGATTTCCTCTAAATTTAATAATTCCATTGCTTTTTCTTTTTCCATTTTTCTCCTCAATATGTCTTTTATTATACAAAGGTTTTTATAATAGTCAAGCAAAAAATATAGAAGTAAAGCAAGAAACATTTCGTTTAATCTATGAAATAAAAATGGTTTTAATATAAAAATTATCAAAATACTTTAGTTTAATTCTAAAATAATATTGATAAAAACTAATACCTTTAATACCATTAATTAAATATCTTTTATTTACAGTGTTTTTTCTTCTAATTTTATTGTTTTTTAAAACGGTCTCTTTTTATTGGTAAATCAAAAAGTTCATAACCTAGATTATTTAACTCATGAATTGTTCTACTTATTGGTAATCCTAAAATATTAAAGTAATCTCCTTCATATTTCTCTACAAAGATTTTACCTTTTCCTTCAACAACAAAACCACTATATAAAAACATGTCTGCTTCATTTTCAATATACCAATCTATATCAGATTCCAAACATTTTCTTATGTGCATAAGTGTTATTTCATTAAATGAAATAATTTTTTTCTGATACATATCATTTATTGTAACCCCAGTAATTGATTGAATTGTTTTTCCTCTCATTTCCATTAAATTTTCTTTAGCTTCTTCTACTGTTTGAGGTTTTTCATAAAGCTTGTTACCTGAATACATGATTGTATCTGCACATATGATTAAACTATCTTCTTTTAGTTGTCGTTCAACCGACAGGGCTTTTATTACAGAAAGTTCCTTTGTATATTCACAAGGATTTTTTGCTTTACTTACTTCATTTTCCTTGCTCGTTACAACTGTATATTCAAAACCTACACTATCCATTATTCTTTTTCTGGATGGAGATCCAGAACCCAAAATTAACTTCATCTTCTTTCTCCTTTTGAATTCCTTTTGATTCGAGCAACATTACAAGGATAACTTCTTGTATAAGGCCTTATATCAACATTCATTTCATCATCTGGTTTAATTGGTATACTTTTTGTTAATTCAAAAATAAATTCCTCACATTTTCTACATTCTTCAAGATTTTCTTCAAGTTCTTGTTGCCTATTTTTATTTTTTTCAATATCTAGAGTTGGAATTAATGCAAGTTCAGAAACAAACATTTTACTATTTTGCCAATCTGCTTCTTTTTTTGCTTCCTCATAGCTTGTATATATATTAGTTAATCTAACCGTTGATGCCTCATTTTCTGATGGTATTAACATAACTGTCCCATCTTTATTGAAAGTTTTTAACCCATTATATATACTACAATAACTATAAGGAAAAAACACTTTATAAATTATTTCACTATCACCATTTTTTGAATAATTTTTCACTACATTTATAACCCAACATTTAGACACAATAAATCCAACTAATAAAAAGCCTTCAAACTTAGAATAATGTTCCATTCTTTGAACTGCATAATATACTGGATATTTTACTTCTTCTGACATAGAAACTCCTTTCAATCGATATTATTATACTTTAAAAATAAATTTAATTCAATTTTTAAGAAACTTTATTATTCATTATATATCTATTATAAAATATATTTTAACAAAAAAGATGAATTTATATTATTTCATCTTTTTCTTACTCTTTGATAAAGTTCACCAAAACCTGATACATTATAGTCAGATATCTTTAATATTTCTGATCTATCAACATCAGAGTACTTATCATACAAACATACAACACTTAAACCAGCATTTTTTGCCGCTTGAATGCCACTTAATGAGTCTTCAACTACTAAACACTCCTGGGGCATTGATTTAGCCATTTCAATAGCTTTTAAATATACTTCTGGATGTGGTTTTTTATTAGTTACATTATCTTTAGTCAAAATGTTACTACCGAAAATTTCTTTTAAATCAATTTTATTTAATATGTTTTTATTCTCATTTAAATATATATCGATAACCCACCTACTTCCAATTGTAGCCATTACTAATATATATCCTCTTTGTTTTAATTCCTTTAATAATACATCAGCATCTGGTTTTAAATCAATTTGATTCTTTAAGTAATCTAAAGAAATTACATTTCTAAGAGCGTTTAGCTCTTCTTTTGTTTTATTTAAATCATAAGAAGTTCTAAGAAATTCGGCATAATTTAAATAAATTTCACCTGTTGTATTTTCTGCTAAAAACTTATCTCGATCTTCCCCAATAGTAATTTTGGGCTTACCTCCTCCTGATAATACTAATTGTCTGTCTACGTCGTTCCACATTCCAATAGAATCAATTAATGTTCCATCAACATCAAATATAACGGTTTTTTTATCTTTAAACATATAAACCCTCCTAAACAAATTATATCACGTTTTTATAGATAAATAACCCCTAAAATCCTTTTTGTAATAGTTTTATAAAAAGAAAGATTACTTTTTAGCAGATATTCCATAATATCTTCTTAACATTATTATTTCACCATTATGAGTATTATCTTCTATATATGAGTCTAATATATCATCTTCTATTTCTTTTGAACTATCAAATTCATTTATTATTGGCACTTTCTTTAAAAAATTTTTAAATATCTCTTTATTTTTATAAAATTCTCTTACATGAATTGGGATTAATTCAACATCTTTAAATCCAGCATTTAATACATTTTCATAATCTACTATACTTATAGGTTTAACATCATCCATACCTTGTCCTCTTTTAAATTTCATTTTTAATGCTAAACAATCATATTTATCAACACCATGTATTAAAAGATACCCACCCTTTTTTAAACACTTGTATATTTGAACTGGATCAGTTACGGTATTTCTAGCAACTACTATATTATAGTAATTTTCTGGCTCATCCATAGCTAAATTGTCCATCACTTTAAATGAAGTATTCTTTCTTCCACTTAATAACAAATTTTTATTTGCAGTTTCTATCATTAAAGGTGAAAAATCTGTCCCTACGATTTTTTTACAATCGGGAAAATATTTTAATAATTTTTCTCCTCCACCAGTACCTAAATCTAATATCTTAGAATCCTTAGTAGCTATTTTATTAAGTTCTTCATACATATTCCAATTTGTTAAACGTTCTTGTCGAATTTCAAATTCATTAAAACTCCAGTTTCTTATTTTTTCATAATATTCAAATTCTTTTTCTTTTTTCATTTTATACCTTCTTTAATATAAGACAAATACTTAATTACAATAAAATTATACTAGTCTATTTATATCATGTCAATTAAACCTTTTTTAAAAAGAAAGTCACTAGTATATTATTTTACAATAATAAAAATTGTTGTATAATTACATTAGGTGATAAAAATGAAAAATAAGTATCCTATGGTAACTTTTATTGATGTTAAAACGGTATATATAGACGAAGATGTAAAGATTGGTGATGGAACTATTATTGAGCCGAACGTAACAATCAAAGGGAAAACATCAATTGGTAAGAATAACTTAATAGGTGTTAGTAGTGTTATTGAAGATATGTATATTGGTAATGAAAATGTCATAAGATCTTCATATTTAACTAATAGCTTTATTGAAGACAGTAATAATATTGGCCCTTTTAGCCATATTCGAGGGGATAGTAAACTTTTATCTTTTAATAACATTGGAAATTTTGTTGAACTAAAAAAAGTAACAATGGGTTCAAATAACAATGCTAAACACTTAACTTATCTAGGTGATGCTCTTATTGGAAATTATAATAATTTTGGAGCTGGAACAATTATTGCTAATTATAATAGTAAAACTAAAGTTAAAAGCATTTGTAAAATTGGAAATAATGTATCAACTGGTGCTAATTGTGTCTTAATTTCACCTCTTAATATAAAGGATAATGTTACCATTGCAGCAGGTTCTGTAATAACTAAAGATGTCCCAAAAGGTTGCCTAGCTATAGCAAGACAAAGACAAAGTAATATTGAAAATTATTCATAGAAACAGTCATTTATTTTGACTGTTTTTTGGTTCTTTGAATATTATGATTTGTTATACTATTAATAAATTCACTCATTGATAATTTACAACATACCTCATCAACATCTGGATATGGCAGTTCCTCATATTTAGTAATTTCCTGTACCTTCTTATATAATTCCATAAAAAAAGCTTTCCCACTAGCACCAATAACAAGTCTAAGACGTTGTTCTATTTCAGTAAGAAGCTTTTGATTTAATCTTTTATAACTGGCATTAACTAAAAGTTTTACAATAAATTCCTTTCCGTTTTCTAATGAAGTTGCTATTAGATTAAAACATTTTTCATTTTGTGACCTTTTTGTATTATCGATAGTAATAAAGTTGTTGATAAATTGAAAGGTAGTTTCAAAATCTATAATTCCTGTCACTTTATCATAACAACCTGATTCCTCCACCAATAATGAGGTTGTCTTGTAATGCTTTTCCATAACATACCTCCTCCCCGAAGATAATAACTTAATTTATACTTTTAGTCAATAGTAAATATAAATACTATTCCGTAAACTTATATAAACTTATTCCAATTGCAACTGTTATATTTAAAGAGTCAATTTCATCATTATGTGGTATTACTACACTATTATATTTAATATAACTTTTATCTAATCCCCTTGATTCATTTCCAAATACTAATGAGTTAGGATAATTAATCTTTACATCTTTTAATTTGTTTTTCCCATCTAACATAAAGGTATATATGTTATGATTTTTATATTCTTTTAAATATTCAGCAAACGAATCAAAAAAAGCAATATTAACACTAAAAATCGAACCCATAGAGGCTCTTATTACTTTAGGATTAAAAATATCAACAGCAGGCTTTATTATGGCTAAATTTCTATAATTAAAACCTAACATTGTTCTAATAATTGTTCCAACATTTCCCATATTCGAAGGATTTACTAAAACTAAATGTGACTTGTCATCTTCTAATATGTTTATCTTCTTTTCAAAAATACCAACTACATAACAATTTTCTTTTTCAGCAACTTTACATATAAAATTATCATCATAAATATATTTTATATTATTTTTATTACATATATTAATTATTTTATCTTTTACATCTTCAGTTATTTTATTAGATAATATTATTTTTTTAACTAAGGATTTTTTCTTATTTAGTAGCTCAAAAGTAGGAAAAAGACCTAAAGTATATGAATAGCTTAAATCTTTATTATATTTTTTCATATTATTATATTCCTTTAAATATAACTACGTTTTCTTTGACTTTCTTCTAAAGATTTACTTTCAATAATTGGAAGCAAAGTATAAAGAATATTTTCTGAAGTAGTAAGAGAATGATTTAAAACATATGAAAAAACATCTTTTTCTTCTGCTGGTAATGGAATTAAATTATTTAAAAGCTGTCTAATCTCATTGAAATGTGTCATTCCTTTTTCGTGTTCAAGCATAGCATCTTTTACTGATTCAAATATTAATATATTACCATTATGATAACATTTAATACGAGTTGTACCTAATATCTCATTAAAAATTAATTGTGAATTAAAAGATTCTATTTCAATATGATCTTTTATTTCATAATATGAATAGTGCACTATTTCTTTATCCTTTTCATTTAATTGAACAAAGAAATAATTTTCAGTATTATCTTCTTTCTTAATAGACATTTGAAAAGAATCATCAAAAGCACGAATTGTTAATTCTTCTTGATTTGCAATTGAAACATTTATAACTATTTTTTCTCCAAGAGTTATACTAACATCTATTTGATTATTTTTTTCATCCATAAATGATGCTTTAAAATATTTCTCAGAATTTAAATTATTTTCTATCATTATCCATAAAGTCCATCCTTCCTTCTATAAAATAGATTATCCAAGTAATCTTATCTTAGTACTTTAATTATAACATAAAATCATTATTTAATAAAACCTTGTTGTTCTTTTCTTTCATCTGCTGTTTCTTTTAATTCCATTAAAACTTCTTCACAAGATTTACCACCATCATTAATATATTCTGCAAGCTCTATCCTTTCTTTTTTAGGTTTATATAAGAATAAAAAGTCATCAAATGGTATCTTAGGATTAATTACAATCTCTCCATCACTTGCTCCACCAAAGGTTTCGGCAAGACCATGATTTAAAAGCTTATCTAAAGTTGTTACCATAATAACTGTGTAATAACGCTGTGGTTTTGGTATTTCATTTTTTAAACCTACTAAAGCAACTCTGTGTTCACTAGTCCAGAAGGCCTCTGGCTTTGGTTCTTTAGAAGGTACTGCCCTTCTTGTAAATATTACATATTTAGGATCAAAAGATTTATCTTTCATAAAATATTTATAAGTGTTTAATGCATACAAATACCCTTCTTCTTGAGAAAAATGATTTAAAAAATTCTCTAAAAACTCTTTATCTCTAAAAACAGTATAGTTTAAAGCATCTTTTTCTCCTATTTTAATATTCCATTCTTCAATTATTTGTTTTTCCAAAGATGAATATATCCCCCATAATTCCTCGCTTTCTTTTTCTATTTGCAATAAATCATCATATATTCCCATTATTTTTTCTCCTTATTATTTTAATCTTCGAGCAAAAGCTTCGCTTCCCTCTTCATAAAGCACATCTAAATTTTTTCTACTACTAAAATAATCAGCATAGTGTACCAAAAATTCCATTTCATTTTTTGGAAGAGGTAAATCCTCCATTTTTTCTTGATTATCTTTATTCCATGGTCCCATATGAGCTAAAACATTATTACTAATTATTTCAACCTCTTCATCTTTTAAATCACATTTTTCTTGCATTGATTTAATATAATTTACTGCAAGGACGGGATGTTCAAATAAAGTGCCTTTACTTTTCTCGATATTATATTTAAAACCATCGTGAATAAGGATCGATATATACATTAAATCTTTTTCATCACTACTAAATTTAATACTATTATAAGGATGGGAAAGCGCATTATAAAGAAAAGCTATAGCAGCTTTGGTATGTCTTACAAGACCTCCTCTTCCTTGAGCAAAAGAAGGATGATTTTTTCCGGTTGACGAAGCACTCATCTCATAAAAACTATCTGGCAAACCTTCTAGTAAATATAACGCTAATTCTTTTAAACGAGGATTTTTAATATATGATAATTCTAATTCAAATTTCAAAATATTATATTCTAATTTTGATTTATAATATGCTTTTGATATTTCTTCTAGTAAATCAGTAGCATAAGGAGTCTTGTTATATTTTTTGATGTTTTCTATTAAATATTCATACTCTTCTTTATTAGTATATATACATTCATCTTTATTTTCTAAAGTTCTAAGACGATTATTGATATCAAAATTTACTCTACAAAGTAAATTAAAAAATTGATGTGCTTTTTCATCTCCTAGATTTTCCCTTTTAAAAAGACGTTCTATTTGCGATTTAAAATAATTTTTTAATGTCATAAATATTAATTGATTTAATCTTACATAAACATTTTCTATATCACTTGCAAGAAAATCATAATTTTTAATTTGGCCTTGCAAATCAAAGATTATATTATTTAATTGATAAATAAATAACTTTTGCGTTAAACTATTACTAAATAAACTTTCTTTAACACCGTTTTTCTTTAAACCTACATTATCATTTAACATAATTCCTCCTAAAAATTTATGTTTTGCTACATCAACACATCATTTTAACCAATTAATATTCTTTCAAACTTAGTTAAAATAACTAATTTATTTAATCTACCACCATCCTATCACTTTTTTAAAAAATTCTTGTATTAATTTAATATTATTATATTACTTTTATGGTAATAATTCAATTTTTATTATATAATGAAATTGGTGATAGATATGTTATATGATGTTATTATTGTTGGAGCAGGTCCTGCAGGTTTGTTTACTGCTTATGAATTGATTGAAAATAATTCAAAGTTAAAAATACTATTAATCGACTCAGGTTTTAAAGCACTAAAAAGAAATTGCCCTATGATTAATAAAAAAACAGAATGTCTTCATTGCAAGCCATGCCATATTATGAATGGTTTTGGAGGTGCTGGAACTTTCTCCGACGGAAAGTTAAATTATATTCCTAAACTTGGCAAAAGTGATCTATTTAAATATATGAATGAAGAAGAAGCATATCAAATAATTGATGATACTGAAGAAATATTTAATAAGTTTAAAATGGATAGTGAAGTATATCCTAAAAATCAAAAAAAAGCTAAAGAAATTCAAAAAGAAGTTACTAAACATGGGGCTAGATTATTATTAATAAAGCAAAAACACTTAGGTAGTGATAAACTTCCATCCTATATCGAAGACATTACTAACTATCTTGAAAAAAAAGGTGTAAAAACTTTAGAAAATGCCTTTTGTGAAGATTTTGAAAGTTTAAATGAAAATGAACATCTAATTGATGTTAGAATTAAAAATAATATTAAAAAATTTAAAACTAAAAATCTTGTTATTGCACCAGGTCGTGCAGGAGCTAAATGGATACAAGAAATAGCTGATAAATATTCTATTCCATATTTATCACAAAGTATTGAAATTGGAGTTAGAGTTGAAGTAAGAAAAGAAATCCTCGAAGATATTACTAAACAAATATATGATCCTACTATTTTTATTAAAACTAAAACTTATGGTGATGAAGTTAGGACGTTTTGTACAAATCCTGGAGGTTATGTAGCTAAAGAAAACTATTATGGTTATATTTGTGTAAATGGTTTTGCTTTAAAAGAAAAAAAATCAAATAATAGTAACTTTGCCTTTATTACAAAAGTAAGTCTTACAGAACCAGTTACTAACACAAGAGAATATGGTGAAGCAATTGCGAGAATTGCTAATGTCCTTGGAGATAAAAAGCCAATTATCCAAACCCTTAAAGATTTAAAAAGCAACAGACGAAGTAACTGGCATCGTATTGATAAAGGTTTTATTAGCCCTACTCTAAGAGATTGTGTTGCTGGGGATTTATCACTAGTAATGCCTTATAGAATTATTAGAAACATTGTCGAAGGCTTAGAACAGCTTGATAAAATAATTCCCGGAGTTAATAATGATGAAACCCTTCTTTATGGACCAGAAATTAAATTCTTTTCAAATGAAATAGAAACCGACAATAATTTTAAACTAAAAGATAAATCAATATATTTCATCGGAGATGGCGCTGGAAAAGCTGGAAATATTGTTACTGCTGCGGCCACTGGACTTGTTGCTGCAAGAGATATAATTAAAAAAATTACTAAATAACTAGTAATTTTTTATTTTATCTAGAAGTTAAAAGGACATCTTTATTATCTCTACTCTTTAAAAACCATGATATTATTTCGTTATGGCGACCATCTTGATTATATTGATTATTTAAAGTTTCTTCATCTAATTTATTTTCAATATCTATTAGCATATTAATAAATTTTTTAACAGCTTCTTTAATCAAAAATATTTCATGGGGATCATATCCAATATAAATATTATCTAAATTTTGACTTTCTTCTACAAAAGAAAAAACTAATTTTCCATTTCCAATATCAGAATATTGAAACAAGTTCGGATATTTTAAACAAGCATAAACATATTCTTTGTTATCTTGCGTAATATTTATTTTATCATGCTCTGTTTTAGGTAGTTCTTTTATTAAAAATTCACCACAAAGATATGCTTCTCTTAATGTTATAGGTTTTTTTCCTATACTTAGCATCGTACTTACTATTACTTCTGGTCTAATATTTAAAACTTTTTTTCCATTATATTTCCCTTTCAATCGCATTATATAGTATTACTTAAAGTAAATTATGTCAATTATATTTTATATTTATAGATATTATTTAATGCTTTTTCTTTTTCTTGCAATATATATTGGTACTATTAATAAGAATAATAACCACCAATAACCTGGTATTTTTTCACCTATATAAATATTATTTGAATTATTAGCTATATATGCAAAGAATGTATGATCTTCATCATTATAAACTTGAACTTTATCTGATATATTAACTAATTTTCCATTTATCATAGTATAAAACCTTAATTTACTTGGGTTTTTATAGTACTCTCCTAAAAGAACAGTTATTTTAGTCTCACCTTTTTTGCTACAATCAAGTTCATATTCTAATCCAGATAAAATCTTAACATTTCTTGGGTTTTTAATCTTATCGGTATCTAATACTTCAAGATTATTTGTTAAGGAACATCCGCCCTTTGTTTTAATTAAAGCTCTTGCTAAAGATTTATGATAGTCTGTTGGATCTATTTTATATACATCTAAATAATCTTCTTTTGTTATTAAATCTTCTCTAACAGTATCTTTCTCAAAAATATCCTCTTTTTTCTCTACTATAACATCTTGTTTTAATATTGGTTTTTTAGACCTTATTCTTGGTTTTTTTGTTATTGGTTTAGGACCTTCGTAAATAATTATTTCTCTTATTAAAACGCTTTCATGATTTAATAAATCTTTAGCAGTATAAGTTATAATATATGTACCTAAAACATTAGTATCAACTTCACCGTTTATTATAATTTTACAATTTGAATCATAATTATCTTTACACGTTACTCCAAGTTCATTATAGACTGTTCCTTTTAATAATTTAACTTGTTTATCACCATTTAAGGTAATTACTGGAGCTTCATTATCAAAATAGACAGAATTTCCTGAATAAATGCTTTCATAATTTAAATTACCATAGATATCTTCTAGTGTATTAGCATTTACTTTTAATTTAATATTATCATTATTACTCATATTTGATACAAATATATCAAAAGTCTTATTATTAACTTTCAATATTTCTAATATTTCAGCTGTACTTGAGCCTTCAATAGTGATCATATCTTTAGCAATATTTTCTATCTTTTTACTAGATATCAAACTAAATTTTATTGTTGCTTGATTTGTAACCTTTGCACCTACATTTTTAATATTAATATTAGGTCTTGTAGTATTTTTTATTAAGATATCATCTATTGTAGTAACATTTCCTTTATCATCACTTTGAGTAATGGTTAAAAAGATATCACCATCAACAATATTTGAAAGATTTAATTCTTTTTCAAATACATGACTATTACAATTTATAGCATAATTATCATCATTTACTTTTAAACTAACATTATTATCTGCTTCACAATATCCTTTAATTACATAATTATTTTGATTTTGACTATTAACAAAATCAAGACCATCAAAATATAATGCCGGACCTTTTGTATCTTTTACAATCGTTTTAGTTATATATGATTCATTTCCTACTTTATCACTTTGTGATAATGACACAAGTAATGATCCATCATGATAAGAACTCATATCTAAAGTATATTCCCAAGTATTATCATTTAGGCAAGGCACATTTTTATTTGTTGTTATTCCATTTGTTATTGTTAAAAGTAAATCATTATCTCCAAAAGTACATGTCCCCTTAAATTTATAACTCTCAATATTATCAAAGTAAATAAAATCATTATCAATCGCAATATTTGGGCTTTCTTTATCGACAGTATAATTAACTGTTTTAGTTTCAAAATTTCCTGCTTTATCATAACCTTTAAATATAACAGAACCTGTTGAATCAACACTTAAAGCACACTCAATTGAACCATCAAGTTCTTTAGTACAAACAAAGTTACTTGTCAAAGCAGTTGAATTTATATCAATTTCTATTTTTTCTGTATAATTATCATCTGTTAGAACTACTTTAGTATCAGTAATTGAATTATTACTAAGTAAAGTTGGAGTATTAACAATTAAAGAAGGTTTATTTTCATCTATAATAAACTTTAAAGTATTACAACCAATTACTCCAGTATCATCATCAGTTGCTTGAACCATAACAATGCCTGATTTATTTATATTATTAATAGTACACGTCACTTCATCAGTATATGAAGGTTCATCACAACCAGTAATTTGTAAACCCTCAATTGAAGAACCATTTAAATTTATATTTGATATTGTTTTAGCTGGATCGGAAGCTTTAATTTTAACTTGAACATTATTAACTGTTTCATTACTTACTGTTTTAGGTGGAAGAAAGCTTATTGTTGATGGATAAACTATTTTATTAGTAGTATATTTACCAGATTTATTATATGCAGTCATAAATATTTGATGTGGCATCTCAGTTGAATCTAAATGTAATCGTTTTGGACCAGTATATCTTTCAGTAATAACACCTGTTGGCGAAATATATTTTATTTCTATTTTATCAATATTTTCTTCATCAACCATTTCAATATATAACATCGGATTATTAATATCATTACCACTACTTGTTACATCAACTTCTTTTCGTTTAAAATCTGGCCCTAAAGTACTAATGAAGTAATTTTTTTCTTCAGCAATTGACTGGTAACCTAATAAATCTTCAGCAATTACGACTAACTTACCTGTTGATTTTATTCTTAGCGTACAAGTAATTTTTAAATGATTACCTGCTACAGGATTTTTATTTTCAAACGGGAAATCAAGATCGTCTGTTTGTTCTGGATTATTTGGAGTACAAACAAGATCATCTACAATAGCGGTACTTAAACTAGTTACATCTACATCGGCAATTGAAAATCTATCACTTATTTCTATTGTTGTATCAGTAATTGGACCAACAGAATCTTTTGTTATAGACTTTATCTCAATTACTGGCGGAACATCATCAGCATCTTTTACTGTTATAACAAAGACTTTTTCTTTATAACTACCAATATCATCAATTGCTCTTACACGAATTGAATAAGTGTTTGTAGTGAGTGGTTCTCCGATATCTGTTGGATTTTCAAAATCTGGGGCTTCTTTAAATGATAATTTACCTGTTTGATAATCTAAGATAAACTTATCATTGTCTTCAGAACCCTCTCCATCAATCAATATATATACAACTTCTTGACCCTCTGGATCAATTGCAGAAATAGTACCTACCTTTTTAGTGTTTTCAAATATTTCATTTTCAGATAATTTTAGATCCACTGGCGGACAATTTTTGCCTGCATCACTAATACGCCAATTATTCGGATGATTTGTTAAAGTATCTCTAGCAGTTTTGGCATTACAATAATAAATACCAACAGCTCCTAAGGATAATCCCGAAATAATATTTTGCTGACTAAAAGAAGTCAACAATTTATCATAATTATTTGGCTTCATGTCTGAATTACTTATAAAATAACTAATTCTTGATACACTTTCAATTTCCCATTTTGAAATATCTTGATTAAACGAAGTTGCATAATCAAACATAAAAGACATATCGGTTACACTTGAAGTATTCCAAGAACCAATATCTTTATTAAAATCACCCGCAAGTCTAAATAAATAAGACATATTAACTACATTACTAGTGTTCCATCCGCTTATATCTTGATTAAAAACTAAAGCAGCAGCAAACATACCTGACATATCAGTTACATTTCCCATTTTCCAATTACTTAAAGGTTGATTAAACTTTTCTGCACGTTCAAACATTTGTCTGGTAGTGGTAACTAAAGAAGTATTCCAACTATTTATTGGTTGATTAAATGTTATTGCCCAATAAAACATTCTACTCATATTTTCTACTTTTGAAGTATTCCAATTTAATGCTTTACTACCACCATTAGTTTTTTCACCATTATTAAAACTAGAGGCATTGTTAAACATGCTACTCATATTTGTTACATTTTCAGTTCTCCAATTCCCAATATCTTGATTAAACGAAGTTGCAGAACCAAACATAGCTGTCATATTAGTTACAGATGAAGTATTCCAACCGTTTAGTGGTTGATTAAATGATGGAGCATAATAAAACATATAAGCCATATCAGTAACACTACTTGTAGTCCAATTTAATGGTGCTGTTTCCTCTCCTGGAGCTTGCCCATTATTAAAAGAACTAGCAGACCAAAACATATTTGATAAATCTGTTACCTTTGAAATGTCCCAACTACTAATATTTTGATTAAATTCCGAAGCGCCCCTAAACATTTCTCTCATTGAAGTAACGTTTCCTGTTTTCCAATTGTTTAATGGTTGATTAAAGCTTGCTGCACCTGAAAACACCCTTATCATGTTTGTTACATTTGAAGTATCCCAATTATTAATCGGAGAATTAAAACTACTTGCGTGTCTAAAAAGTCTTTGCATTGTAGTAACTTTTGAAGTGTTCCAAAGAAGTGGCTCTCCTACTTCTCCTGCAGCTGCACCATTATTAAAATTAGTTGCTTCTTCAAACATACAAAGCATAGAAGTATTTTCACTAATATCCCAAGAACCAATATTCTGATTAAACGAAGAAGCTTTATAAAACATATGGGCCATACTTGTTACATTTTCAGTTTTCCAATTACCAATATCCTGATTAAATAAAAAGGCTTCACTAAACATTAATTTCATATCAGTTACACTAATCGTATTCCAATCACCAATTGGAGCATTAAAATTGTTAGCATACCTAAATAAACTATTCATATTAATTACTTTACTAGTATCCCAATTTTTCATTGCTTCGTTTCCAATAAGATTAGAAGCACCTTCAAAAGCATATGCCATATCAGTAACATTAGATAAATTAGGAATGTCTTCGGCAGTAATATCCATATTTGTCATACCTTTAAAAGATTCTCTAAAACTTGACCACTTAATATTTCCCCATTGTTTAACTTCTAAAAGCTTTGCTTTATCATTGTCAGTCAATCCTGGAGCATAAAAATGAAGTGGATAAGCAGTTCTAATACATACATCATAAGTACCTGCCGTAGCATATTCATGAGTATGTATAGGATTAAACACTGGCTCATATGTACCATTACATGTCCAAGAAACTTCATACCAAGCTGTGCCTTTTAAATTAAAACTTAAAGTTACTGCATTGGGATTTACACCACTTACATCCGTTTTCCATCTAGTAACAAATTCAGTATTATCATATACCGAAGGATTATAAAACATAATATTTGGTTTAAATTCAATTGTAGTTAACTTATTTTTAGGAACAAAAAAGAGCATTAATGCAGATATAAATATAAAAATAAATAATAAATGCTTTTTTTTCATATCTTCACCTATTATTATTATATAAAAAAACACTTATTATTTCAACATAATTAAAAAATAAAGAATATTAACTTTATGATAATGTATTAATAAGATTTACTTCTTACAAATATTTTTTGATAATTACTAATAAATTCTTTTTGTTCCTCGGTTAAGTTTTCATAATACCCCTTCTTACCATTTACCAGAGGAATTAAATTACCCTCCTTATTAAATAATAATATTTTTATTTTTGAATAAGCAAAGGTCTTTATTTTATATTCACGACTTAATATTCGGTCATAGTTTTCTTTTGAAATATTTTCCACAAACTCATATGGAAGGTAATCAATACCTCCTCCAATTACCATAGTATAAATTGGTTTACCATCATATATACTTATACCCTTTTTTACGATTTTCCAACATTCTGGCTGATAAACATAACTAATACTTCCCATTAATTTCTCCTTTATTTTAAAATGGTAGTTGCATATTACCACTAGTAAATGATTTCATCATTTTTTTCATATTTTCAAACTGATTTAAAAGTTTATTTATCTCTTCAACACTTCTTCCAGATCCTTTAGCTATTCTTTGTTTTCTTGATGCTTTTAATATTTCGGGATTCTTTCTTTCATATGGTGTCATAGAAAGTATTATTGCTTCGATATGAGCCATTTCTTTTGGATTAATATTGATATTATTAAGTCCCATCTTTCTTGCTCCAGGAAGAAGTTTTAGAATGTTTTCTAAAGGGCCTAATTTTTTAATAGCTTTTAAATTATTTAAAAAGTCATCTAAATTATAAGAACCTTTTCTTATTTTACTAATTTGATCTTTAGCCTCTTCTTCATCCATTAAGCCTTCAACTTTTTCAGCTACTGATAAAAGATCTCCCATATCAAGTATTCTTTCAGCCATTCTTTCAGAATTAAACTCACTAATACCATCCATTTTTTCTGAGTCACATATAAACTTAATAGGAATATTTGTTAAATGTCTTACACAAAGAGCAACTCCTCCTTTAGTATTGCTATCCATTTTAGTAAGTATTGCTCCAGTTAAATTTAACTTTTCATTAAAACCATTTATGACATTAATAGCATCTTGTCCCATCATTGCATCAAGAACTAAAATTTTTTCAGATAAATCAAAGTTATTTTCAATACTTTTAAGTTCTTCCATTAATTCATCATTAATTTGTAATCTTCCTGCAGTATCTATAATAATAAAATCATATTTATTTTCATTAGCATATTTTAAGGCTTCATCAACTATTTTAGTAACATCTTTACTGTCTTTTTTAAATACTTCAATATTAAGTTCTTTGCCTATTACTTCAAGTTGGTCAATTGCAGCAGGTCTATAAATATCACCTGCTACAAGAAGAGGCTTTTTATGATATTTTTTACGAACTAAATTAGCTATTTTACCTGCTGTTGTTGTTTTACCTGAGCCCTGAAGCCCTACTAACATAATAACAGTAGGTTTCTTATTTATTTCTAAAGGAACATTTTCCTTGCCTAACAAAGTGATAAGTTCATCTTTAACAACTTTAATAAATACTTCATCTGGTCTTAAAGACTTACCTACTTCTTCTCCTAGTACTTTTTCTTTTACATTATTAGTAAATTCTTTAACAACTTCATAGTTAACATCTGCCTCTAAAAGAGCCATTCGAATTTCTCTCATAGCATCAGATATATTTTCTTCAGTAATTTTACCTAAACCTTTAATATTTTTTATTGCGGTTGATAATCTATCTCCAAGGTATTCAAACATTTTAATATCTCCTTTTCATTTCTTATTTTATCATATAATTAAAAAAGAGTGCTATAAGTTTACACTCTTTCATATATATCCTATGTCAATTTTTACGTGTCATTATAATTTCTTCAATCGCAGGATCTTGTAATATTAAATCATTACTAAGCTCTTGTATTTCATCCCTAATAGGTTTATTATACTTTTCTAAAACTTCTTGCCCTATTTTTTTAGAAAGAATGATAAGTATTATAATAAGACTTGTAATAATAACAACATATATCCTTTTTTTATCTTTTTCTTGTTGTTCAAAAATGGTCTCTCCATCTTTGTGTTTTATCAGCTTATGAAGATGTCTTATATTTTGTATTTTTCCATTAAAATCCTCTTTCATAATAACCAAACCCTCCTTCATGCGTTTATTGTAACACATAATAAAAATTTTTGATATAAAAAGCGTTGTAACTTCAACACTCTTTATTTATAATTTATCTATTCTAAATTATTTTTTACTTCCTTAGAAGTTTTAAGGCCTTCTTTTTTAAAAGCAGAAAGGTTATTAACTGATTTAACTATTACAAAAACACATATAGCAATTATAATAAAATCAATTATATTTTGAATAAAGGCGCCATAATAAATAGTTGCATCTTTTACTCTAATATATAAACTCGAAAAGTTAATTCCTCCCAAAATTATTCCAATGATTGGCATAATTATATGATTAACAAGCGATGAAACAATCTTTCCAAAAGCACCTCCAATAATAACACCAACAGCTAAATCTAATACATTACCACGAGCAATAAATTCTTTAAATTCTTTTATCATTTTTTATTCCTTTTAATTTTGTTTTCTTGTTATAACAATAAAACCTAATATAACTATTGCTACCACAGCAGAAATACCTAATATAGCAGCAGTATCTGAACTATTATCTACTACAAAACCTTCATCTTTTGCAGCAGCATATAAAGATGTACTTTGAGGTAATTCTATTTCTTCATTATCTTTATTTTTATTTTTTGTTAAATCATCAGATATTTCTTTAGAAATTTTAGCAACAATATCTTTATATTTTTTATTTTGATATTCTTCCAAAGCAACATCTACAAGCTCTTCACCATCTTCAGGGCTAAATCCAGTTACATAAAATTTATCTCCTAAAACAATAAATGGAACCCCACTTATATCAACATCTAGTTCTGCAGCAACCTCTTCAAGAAGAATAGCATTGCTATCATTATTCCAAACTTCATATGTAATTACTTGAAAATAATCATCATATTTATCACCTAGATTATAAAACCATTCGATTGCATTACCACAATAACCACAACCATCTCCTCTAAAAATATATATTGTTACCTTTTCATGATCAGTTACTTCTGGTAACTTCTCTGCTTTAACATTAACTATAAAAAAAGATAATAACAATAATATACTTATTATAAACTTTTTCATATTTCCTCCTTAAAATAATTATACAATTATTATTGTAATAATTCAATAAAATAAACGTATATGGCTATTATATTTAATTAGTTAAATAGTATATTCCTTTGTTTGTTAAAAAATATATCTTATTATCATATATACCAATATAATTTTTAATTTTTACATTATTAGGAATTATATAATTAATCTTTTCACCCTTTATATTATAAACATAATAATCCTTATAATCATCATTTTCTTTCAGTATTTCAGCAATTATATAATTTCCCGCTATAATATAATCATTAATTTCTTTTTCATTAATTTTTTGACAATTCTCATTATACAGATTATTATCTCTTTTATATATTTTTGAATTTATATCTTTGAATCTAATTTTTCTATGATTAATTTGCATATTATCACATAAAAATCTTTTTATTCCGTCAACTACAAAGATAAATATTTGTTCTTTTCCTAATTTTAACTCTATTATCCCATCATAATCAGTAAGATTATCTAAAATAGACATCTTATACTTAAAATCATATAAAATTTTACCATCATTTAAAAAAACACCACATTCATTTTTTTCTTTACATGCTACAATAACATTGTTATAATGTGCTTCATCTATTCTATAATCAGAAGCAATATTTTTTACATAAGAAAACTCATTTAATTTTTCTTTATTTTCTAAAGAATATTGAATATATTTATCGTTCTCTTTAGTTATATAATAATCATTTGTTAAATAATATTTTTGTGTTGGACCAATATCATATTTCATAACTTCTTCAGGCGGCCCTAAAATACCACCAATTGGATACTCATATTCAAAATATACATGTTCCAATTTAATTTCTTCTAGTTTCTCATTAATTATATATAATGTAGTTTCCTCTTTTTTGCTTTGATAATATTCATGCGTGTTATTTTCTAATGTTGCTATTGAATTTTTTCCATTAAGATTCCAATCAGAATTAATTATAATGCTTTTAATAAATTCACCATCTAGAGAGTAATAATTATTTTTTTCTTTATCTTTTATTTCCAAATAATTAGTTTCATCATTATAAATTATTTCATTATTACTTGTTAATAGAATTTCATTTTTTTCATTTATTAGATTAAATTCTCCGTTTTTTTTCAATATAAAATAAGTATTTCCATTATAAGAATATTCTTTTCTAGAATTATATAAACAAGAACAGCCCACACAATCTAAAGATACTTCACAATCATATTCAACTGGAATAATTACCGTTCCTTTATAATTTATATAACCTACTTTATTATCTTTTTTAACAATTAAATACTCACTTTTATTCTGACCTAAAACAATATTTTCATAATCAACAGGTATTATTTTGTTTTTATCAGCATTAAATATTCCATATTTATTATCTTTAGCAAATAAAAAACTGTTTGTTTGACCAATTCGCTCGAGAAACTCTCCATACACTGGATCCTTAATTTTATATCTTTTTTTATTTTTTAAATCATACAATAATGTTAAGCATCCCTTGTCATCACATTCATAAATATTGATGTGATCATCATATAACCCTATATTCACATCATAATTAATATCGCTTATATATTTTGCATATCGCATCAATTTAGGCCCTTCACTATAACCTTCTTTATTTTGATTATAAAAAAAACAAAAAATGCCCCCTATGACAACTACTATTAGTGTTAATATCAATGTTAATCTTACTTTTTTCTTCATTCAACCCTACTTTCTTACTAAATTATATCCATTTAAAATAATAATTTCAAATTATAATTTTAATCTCAAAAAAAGCAAGTATAAACTTACTTTATCTTATTTTATAAATTGTTCTTTTTTCAGTTTATCAGTAGAACATTTAATATTAATACTTTCTGCAAAAATACATTTAGAAATGTTTTTCTTTCCTTTTTTACATTTTTGAACATATTGGGGATTATTACAAGCAAATTGGTCTGCAAAATTAATATCATTTATACGATAAAAAAGAATCAACGTTGTAAGATCTAAAAAACCAAAAAATGTTGAAATAATAATTCCAATACGATATAACCACTTCTTATCATTTTTAATATTATTAGATTCTTTTCTACCTAGTATTCCAAACACAATAGATACTATTGCAAGAATTGTCATTAAAACAAAGCCTACTATTAAATTTAGGTTAACCGGCCATAAAGTATTTAAAAGCAATACCACCATTGCAAGCGTAAAAGATATAATTGAATATGTATTTTTTTTCATAAACTCTTCCTTTCATAACATACTATTTTCTTATCTAATTATATATTAAGATTTCATAAAAGTAAATTTATTTATCTTGAAAATCTATTTTAATATGCACATCTTTAAGTTGATGATCAAACACTTCTGAAGGACATCCCATCATTGTATCTGTTCCATTAGCACTAAGAGGAAAAGCAACGATTTCTCTAATATTTTCTTCATCTTTTAAAAGCATAATAATTCGATCAATACCAGGAGCCATCCCAGCATGAGGAGGAGCACCATATTTAAATGCTTCGTATAATGATGGAAATTTAGATTTAACAACATTTTCGTCATAACCTACAATAGAAAATGCTTTTTTAAGAATTTTTCGATCATGATTCCTTACTCCACCAGATGCTATTTCATAACCATTACATACAAAGTCATATTGATAAGCTTTAATTTCATAAGGATTCATATTATTTAAAGAATCTAATCCTCCTTGAGGCATACTAAATGGATTATGTGAAAACTCTATTTTATTAGTTTCTTCATTTCTTTCATAAAATGGAAAGTTATTAATTATACAAAACTCATAACGATCTTTATTTATTAAATTTAGTTCTTCCCCAAGTTTAATTCTAAGTTCTCCCATTATTTTAGCACATCTTTTTTTATCAGCTACAATAAATAAAGCATCTTTTTCTTTTAAAGAAAATTTATTAATTAACTCATTAATAATATCATTATTTAAAAACTTAAGTATTGATGATTTTAATTCATTATTTTCATCAACTTTAATATATGCTAGATTACCATTTAATTTTCTTACATATTCTTCAATCATCTTATACCATGAATTACTTTTATCAACATTACTTACTTTAATACATCTAATAGTTGTATCTTTAAAAGGATTGAATTCTGCTTTTGATAATATTTTAGTAACATCTTCGATTAAAAGAGGATTTCTTAAATCAGGTTTATCTGAACCATATTTTAATATTGCATCATTATAACTTATTCTTCTAAAAGGTTTAGAAGACACTTTCTTATTACTAAAAGTAGTAAACACATCATAAAAGAAATCTTCACCAACTTTATATACATCTTCTTCTGTTACAAAGCTCATTTCAAAATCCAGTTGGTAAAATTCACCATATAATCTATCAGATCTGGCATCTTCATCTCTAAAACATGGCGCTATCTGAAAATATTTATCAAATCCTGATACCATCAATAATTGTTTAAATATTTGGGGTGCTTGAGGAAGAGCATAAAATTTTCCTGGATGCTTTCTTGCTGGAACAATAAAATCTCTTGCTCCTTCTGGTGAAGAAGCAGTAAGAATAGGTGTTTGTATTTCTATAAATCCAAGTGATTTCATTTTTGTTCTAATAAAATCTATAACTTTACTTCTAAACAAAATACTCTCATGAACCACAGGATTTCTTAAATCTAAATAACGATACTGTAATCTTGTTTCTTCACTTGATTCCTTAGAATTATTAACTTCAAAAGGAAGAATATCAACACAATCTCCTAAAACTTCTAAAGAAAGTATTTTCACCTCTAATTCACCAGTAACCATATTTTTATTAATCATATCATCGGTTCGTTTATTTACTATTCCTTCAACTGAAATAGTTGATTCACGATGAAGACTCTTATATTTTTCTTCATCAGTAATAAGCTGAACAATACCAGTTTCATCTCTTAAGGTAATAAATATTAAACTACCTAAATTTCTAATGTTATTAATCCATCCTGATAATCTAACTTTTTTACCAACATCTTTTATACTTACTTTTCCACAGTAGATACTACGATAAATATTTTCTTTCATATATCCTCCTAAATAATAAAAAGCCATAATCTAAGGACGAGTTTACCCGCGGTACCACCTTAGTTCATGACTTTATCACACACTTTAATCTTTAACGCTAATTATGCGATTGTCTTAACTATTTGTGTCTTTCATAATATGCTTTATATAGCTTTCACCATATGCTAATTCTCTTTAATAAATAATATTATTACTCTTCAAATAAACATTACATAAATAATATCATTTTTTTGCTAATAATACAATTATTTTTCAGAAACAGCTGCTGGCATTATATTAACGCCAATACATCCTATACCAGTAATATTGACAGAATTACTTGGACAACTACATACTGAACCTTTACATACTTTTTCTAATTTAACTTGCTTCTTACACATCGTTTCATCTAAAGTATAACCATCAGGACAAGTATATTTCTTATTTGGATCAGCTTTTTCTTTCCATACGGCTTGTAATTTTAAATCTCTATTAACTTCTATTGTTTTTCCCACAGTTTCGTTTTGAGAACCTGAAGACCATCCTACAAAGATAAAGCCTTCTTTTGTAGGTTTTGGCAATTTTATCTCAGTATCTTTTTTAACTAACATTGATTTTTTTCCTTGACCGCCATTTAAGTTAAAAGTTAACTTATAGTTGTTTTTCTCAATACATAATAATATACTTAATGCAATTACCAATAAAACAAGAAGTATAATAAATATCCACAAGACTCTCTTGCTCTTCATAAAGACTCCTTTCTATAATAATTATATTATAAACTTTTGCATTTGTATATTTTTTTACACTTTTATGTCAAGTAACTTTAAAATATTTTATATATTAATGTGCTCTATAAAAGCCAATAATCAATTAATTTAATAATTACTTCATCTTCTTTAGGATTTAGATATGATCTTATTTTTATAATTGCATGATTAAGTCCAACAGAATTATAATCTCCTTTTACACCATCACGTTTATTTATTTTTTGTTTTTTTCCATTAGTAATAAAATATTGATTATATGACTTTCCATTACTTCCAATTGTTAAATGTTCTGAACTAATTATTTCCATAACATTTGCAAATAGTTTTACATTTGATTTTCTTTCAAAAACATTTTTTTTCTTATTATAATAATCAGTAAAAACGATTATATCTGTATCAAGTGATATCTTTAAAAAATTATTCTTATTAATTAAATAAATATTAATACCAAACTCTGGCTTAAATAACCTTTTTGAAGATAAAGCATCTTTATGATATTTTTTTAATTCTTTATTAATGCTATTTAAAAACAATTTATATCTTTTAAGAAAAACGTTTTGTACTTTCTTCACAAAAGCAGAATCTAATTTTTTAATATTAGTTATATCCTCGGTTAAATTACATTTAATATTTTTTTTATCTTTTAAAGGAAGATTATTAAATTTTTTTAATTCTTTTTTAATATCAAAGTCACATTTTTTACCCTTTAATTCTTTTAAGATATCATCATCATTAAAATTTAAAATTTTCTTTGCTTTATTTGAAAGCAAACTTTCCATATAAAATATTTTCCCTTGATTATGACAAAGAAGCACAATACCATTTAAACTACATCTTTTTTCAAACTCTTGTTTATATGCTAAATCAAAACTCTTTTCACTTTGATACCTTAAGGGTCTTACATTATTACATATAGGACATAGTTTATCTTTATAATTAAAGATACTTAAACACTCTTCATACTTATTTTGAATATTATATTCTAATATCTTATTATTATAATATTCTGGTAACCCTAAAAATTTTAAAAATGCTTTTTTTTGCTTTTTTACTGAATAATTATCTTTTAAATTATAATCAAACATTTTTATTTTACATTCAATTGCCCTCTTATAACAACTACATATATATTTTTCTTTACCTAGTTCAGTTGAATATGCATCAATATAATTTCCTTTAAAAACATATTTATATGGTAAAAAATAACCTATTTCATATTTGTTTTCTTTAAGATATTGTATTTCTTTTTTACTCTTTGACTTTTCTATTAAAGAAACAATCTTTCCATCCTCATAATAATATGCTCTAGATTGCGTAGCAAAAGTAACTTCTAAAGGCATTGCAAACCAAACAATTGACTGTTTAAATTTCTTCAAACAATATTCCATAAATTTATATGGAGGATTTTTAAGTGTTTTAAAATATATATGATATAAATCATCTTCATCTACACCTATAAGTACTTCTTGATTTTTAAATTTTGACCCAAAGCACTTTTCTAACTCATCATTTTTTGTGATATTAAAAATCTTTTTTAAATTAAGAGTATAATTACCATCTTTATTTTTTTTCATAGGAAAACGATAAAGCGTTTTCTTAGTACATATAATATGATTATTAATTATTTTATATGTATAAGAATGATTATTATCTTTATCTAAAACAAAATTATAGGTTAACATTTCAATATCAAGTTTCTCTTTAAAAAATAACATCCTTTATACTCCTATTACTAAATTAAAGTCTTTACTTATTTATTAAACAATACTTATTATCTATTTTTGTTCCTTTATTGCATGTATATTCCGATGGAGTACATTCTGATATATATGAATTACCTACATTATCAACATCACAAACAATTTTAGGGGTTATTGAGCAAGCTCCATCTGATGTCACTACTGAGAAAAAATCATAATTATCTTTTTTAGTTGTAACAATTTTCCAAGAATCACAACTCATCTGATCATATTTATAACAAGTCTTATCCTCTAAAGTACCTTCGCTACAAACATATTGAACGGAAATATATTTTTCATAAGAGTAGCACTTTTTATTACTTAAGGTGCCACTAGAACACGAATACTTAGGAACCTTTGATTTAAAATGATAACATGCATCATCAATTTTTTTATATGGTGGAAGACACCACCAAAGAGCGGAACCATCAGTATTAAATGGTTGTTTATCATAACAATCATCTCTATCCTTACTGGGTTTATATCCCGATGGACAAACCATAGTTACTTTTGCATCACCTATTAATTTTCGACATTTAGACCCAGTATCACTATACCCTTTAGGACACTCTACTATTTTAGTAGCTGCTTTTTTACAATCATATAGGTTATATTGCTCACATGCTTGGGTTTGGATATCATATTTAGAAATAATAGTATTTTGAACTTCAGCTGAACAGGTAGTAATATTTCCAGCTAAATCTGTTACTTCACCATCAAAATTTCCTATTGCCATATTAGTAGAATTAAAATTTATTGTTACATCATCTTTTATTATCTTTCTGTCTTTAACACCACTATACTTATCTTTTGATGAAAGAAATAATTTATCTGAAGAAGCTATAAAAGAACAAGTTGGACTTTCTTTATCAATTCTTACTTCTACTTTTGCTAAATAATTCTTACCATCATTATATTTTACTCTTGCTTTATAAACCTCATATACATAACTATCTTCTTCTACTTCTACTTCATAAGTCTTACTTGATATTATCTTATCAGGGGCTAAAGGTGTTGACCAATACACTTCTTCGATACCACTTACATCTTTGGTATTTGATGTAATACAAAGGACTTTATTTGTGTTAGTCCAAACCCGAGGATTGCCACTACAACTAC
>JAAZKW010000018.1 GCA_012799635.1 Mollicutes bacterium | reverse complement strand
TGAAAGTTTTTTATTATCAAGATATTTTAAATAATTAATAATATTTTGTTTAGTAAGTGATTTATAACTAATCTTTTTATTGTTTAGATATTTATTAAATTCTATTATATGAGTAAAATATCCTTTAATAGTTAAAGAAGAATAATTAAGTTCATATTTTAAATATTCTTCATATTTACTTAAATATTTATCCATATTATTTTTGACATTTAGAACAGTAATATGTCATTCTTCCTCCTAACTTTTCTTTGATAATATTATTATTACAAATACATTTTTCTTTAGTATGAACCATTAAATATTTTTGATATTCTCCCTTTACACCTAATGATGAAGTATAAGATCTAATTGTTGTTCCTTTACACTTAATAGCCTTGTCAATAACCTTTTTAGATGCTTCTAAGATGTTTTTAATATCATCAAGCAATAAACTACTTCCAAGTCTAAAGGGATTAATCCTAGCATGAAAAAGCACTTCATCAGCATATATATTTCCAAGACCAGATATAATGCTTTGATCAAGTAAAATTTTTTTAATTGGTATTTTCTTATTTTTAATTTTTTCATAGATAATTTTAGGTTCAATATCACTGTTAGCATCAGGTCCAACATTTTTAAAATAATCATTAAGCATATCATGATTGATTACTTTCATTCTGCCAAACTTTCTTGTATCATGATAACGCAAAGTAAAATCATCAAAATAAAAGATTACATGTTCATGTTTATCTATTTTATCATTAATATCCTTAACAAAATATTTACCTTCCATTCGAAGATGAGATATTAAATAATTATTATCAGTTTCAAAAATAAGATATTTACCCTTTCTTTTAATATCAATAAATCTTTTATTTATTAGTTTTTCTTTAAATTCATTAATATTATTTTCAATTATTTTATTATAAATAACCTTTATATCATTTATTTTCTTATTTAATATTTGTTTTTTTAAAACATTTCTAACTGTTTCTACTTCTGCTATTTCTGGCATACTCTCACCTAATTTGTTTCATACCAATTACTGCCAAAATCAACACTTACTTTTAATGGCACATTTAATTTTATAATATTTTCCATTGTCTTTTTAACAATATCTTTAACGATATCTTTTTCTTCTTCTATAACATCAAATATAAGTTCATCATGTACCTGAAGAATCATTTTACTTTTAATGTTTTTTTCTTTAAATATTTCATTTATTTTTATCATTGCCATCTTGATAATATCTGCTGCACTACCTTGAATTGGAGTATTTATAGCCATTCTTTCGCCAGATTTTCTAATCATATAGTTTTTATTATGAAGCTCATCAATGATTCTTTTACGATTAAATAATGTTGTTACATAACCTTTTTCATAAGCCTTTTTAATAGTATTATCCATATAATCTTTAACCTGTGGATATAACTCGTAATACTTATTAATAAAATTATCGGCATCTTTTTTAGTTATATGCAAATTATCCATAAGACCAAAACTACTTATACCATAAACAATACCAAAAATAACTGCTTTTGCTGATGACCTTTGTTTTTTAGTTACCTCTTCGATTGGTATTTCATGAATATCACTTGCTACTTTCGTATGAATATCACCATCTTCTAGAAAAGTTTTAATCATCGGTTGACAATTTGAAACATGAGCAAGAACTCTTAATTCTATTTGAGAATAATCACATGATAAAAATAAATCATTTTTAGGAACAAATGCTTTTCTTATAAGTCTTCCTAACTCATCTTTAATAGGTATATTTTGAAGATTTGGTTCTACAGAAGAAAGTCTTCCTGTTCTTGTTACTATTTGTTTAAAAATAGTATGAATAAAACCTTTTTCATTAACATAATTTTGAAGACCATCAGTATAAGTACTTTTAAGCTTACTTAAATTTCGAAATTCTAAAATCAAAGGAATGATTGGATGAATTAAAATAAGTTTCTCCAAAGTATCAACATCTGTTTTATACCCAGTCTTATTTTTCTTTCCCTTAGCAATAGCCAGCTTTTCAAATAATATTTCTCCTAATTGTTTTGGAGATGCAATATTAAACTGACATCCCGCATGTTCATAAATATCTTTTGTTAAAGATATAATCTTATCATTTACTTCATTACTTTGCTTTATAAGTTCATCTTTATTAACTTTTATTCCCTCTTTTTCCATTGAAGCTAAAACTTCAATTAAAGGCATTTCTGTTTCTTCATATAACTTAATCATTTTTTCTTTTTCTAATTTCTCTTTTAAAAGATCATTTGTTTCATATATAAATTTTGCTTTTAAACAAATGTTATTAATAATATCTTCTTGATTATTATCCTTCATTAAATTATCATAATAACTAATATCATATCCTAAAATATTAGCAAGATATGCTATATCATCTTTAACATTATAATTAAGTAAGTAACTTGATATCATAATATCATCAGATGCATTTTTTAAATCAGAAAGAAGATACATATTTTTCTTATGATCATAAGTAATAACTATTTTATCTTTAATAATATCTGGTATCAGATTAACATTTTCTTTATCAAAATAATATAGATATTTATTATCACAAATACTTGCACCAATAATACTTGCTTTTGTATATACTTCATTATCTACTTCTAGATATAAAGCAACCTTCTTATCTAAAACAACATTTATATTATCATTTACTTCAATATATTTTATTTTTTTATTTTCGGTTTTAACATCAAGATTCTTTAAAAAAGAATTAAACTCTAATTCAGAATATATCTCTTTTAACATTTCATTATTAGGTCCTTTATACTCTAAATTATCAAGCTTTATATCTAAAGGCACATCTTTATATATTGTAGCAATCTTCTTAGAAATATAAGCGTTTTCTTTATCATTTATTAATTTATCTTTAACACTGCCTTTTATCTTATCAATATTTTCATATATCCCATCTAAAGTTTTATATTTATGCAATAATTTTAAAGCCGTTTTCTCTCCAATACCTTTTACACCAGGAATATTATCAGAGCTATCTCCCATTAAACTTTTTAAATCAATAACTTCAGTAGGTTTAATACCATAATCATCATAAAATGTTTTTTCATTATAACGAATATATCCCGTTTGTTTTAATAATTTAACATCTGTTTCAAAATTTATTAATTGTAATAAATCTTTATCCGAAGAAATAATAGTTGCATTAAAATCTTTATCTGCTTCACAAATTTTAACTACAGTTCCAATAATATCATCTGCTTCATAGGGTTCTTTTTCTAAATATTTTATTCCCATAGCATCTAAAACATCTTTAGCAATAGGCATTTGTTTTTTTAAATCATCAGGAGTTTGTTCTCTTCCTTCCTTATAAAAAGAAAACTCTTTTTTACGAAAATTTATTCCAATATCAAAAGCTACCACCATATATGTTGGTTTTTCTTCTTCGATAATCTTATTTATCATTGAAACAAAACCAAATAAGGCATTTGTTGGAAACCCTTTACTATTTCTCATCAAACTTCCAGAATATGCTGTAGCATAATAACTTCTGAACATAAAGTTATTACCATCAATTAAAACTATCTTCTTCATACTTACTCCTATATACATTTTATCAAATAATACCTTTTTTTAAAATATATATTTGTTATAATGAAATTGGTGATTAAATTGCAACTAATTAATAAAAGAGAGTTTATAATAAAGAAATCTCGCTTTATAGGATTATATTATCAAGTAAATGATATAAATCAAATAGATGAAATCCTAAATAACGTGAAAAAAGAATATAAAAAAGCACATCATTTTCCTTATGCATACAAAATTGGAAATAATATTAAAAAGTCTGATGATAAAGAACCTAGCAATACTGCAGGAATGCCTATTTATAATATAATAATTAAAAATAACTTAGATAATGTTCTTATTATAATAGTAAGATATTATGGTGGAATAAAACTAGGTGTAGGACCTCTTGCTAGAGCATATCTTAATACTGCAAATAGTTTATTAAATTAAAAAATAGATTTGCATCTATTTTATCTTTTAAAATTACTTGGATTAGCTTTTGTTGTAACTTTAATGTTTTTACCATCAGAAACGGCAACTAAATTTTTATTTTTTGATGTTCGATAAATTGTAGCACCAACCCTGTTATACCATCTTATTTCTCTATCAGTTAAATGAAGTTCTCGATCGGGAACAAAAACTATTTTTGGCTTCATAATATCAATTAATCTTTTTGTCATATTACCACCTAAACCATGGTGAGGTTGTTTTACAAAGTCAACATTTTCAAATTCTTCCCTGCCAAAACGCTTTATCATTCGATCAGGCTGAACAAAATCTCCAGTAAATAAGAATTTTGTATCTCCAAAGGTTATTAATAAATTAATTGAATCATAATTACTACATGGATAACCCCTATTAAGACAATCTTTGGTCATTACCATTGGGCCAACAACTTTAATAGAAAACTCTTTAAAATTAAGAACATCTCCTGCTTTTACTTTTTTAGCAAAATTTCTTAAAGGATCTAAAGCTTTATTACCACCTTTTTTAGCTAATTTATCAGTTTGAATATATGCTCTTGAAACAGGAAAATTTTTAAATACTGCTGGAAGTCCTTGAGTATGATCACCATCATAATGACTTGGAATAACAACATCTATTTTAGTTACTCCCAAATCTTTGATATATTTAACAACTTTATTTGCTGTGTTAATTGGGCCAGCGTCTAACAAAGCTACTGCGGAATCACTCCTGATAAGAATCGCATCACCATTTCCTACTGCTATCATATGTACTTCAAAAGTACCACTTGCAACAGGACCTACTGTTGTAGGATTGACTGCTAATCCTTCAAGATTAAGATCTATATGTCTATTAGGAAGATCTTCTGGTTCTTCGGGATATAATGAAAGAAGATTATCACAATAATTAGCATCATTTAAACACAAAGAACAATCGGTAAAGACGCTTTTTGATTTATCATAAGCTTCAATTGAACCAATAAAAGCATTACTAATCGTAGGTATGAAAAAAACAAATATTCCTACTAGTACTTTTATAACAAATTTTTTTAATTCTTTTTTTAAATCATCATCATTGTTTAACATTGAAGTTATTAAAGACTTCATTCCAATAATAATTAAAAAAGAAGGAACTAATATTTTAGCAACATTTATAATAATTGCTATAATTCTTAACGCCTTAACAATTCCATTATCATGACACATAACAAAAGAACTACTATATACGTTTGTAGTCAATAAAAAAAACATAATAATTATAAATAATAAGTTTTTAACTTTGCTTTTCATAATTAGTCTCCAGGATATAATATATCATATTTTTTAATGTTTTAAAACTATCTTTTAAAATCATTTGGGTTTGCTTTTGTCGTAACTTTAATGTTTTTACCATCAGAAACAGCAACTAGATTTTTATGTTTCGAATTTCGATATATTTTAGCTCCATATCTAGTATACCAGCTTATTTCTTTATCAGACATATGAAGTTCTCGATCGGGAACAAAAACAACTTTCGGTTTCATAATATCAATTAAACTTTTTTTCATATTACCACTATATCCATGGTGGGGTTGTTTTACAAAATCAACATTTTTAAATTCTTCTTTCCCAAAACGTTTTATCATTCGATCAGGCTGGACAAAATCTCCCGTAAAGAAAAATTTTGTATCTCCAAAGGTTATTAATAAATTAATTGAGTCATAATTACTACAAGGATAACCTTTATAAAGACATTCTTTGGTCATTACCATTGGACCTACAACTTTAATAGAAAACTCTTTAAAATTAAGAACATCTCCTGCTTTTACTTTTTTAGCAAAATTTCTTAAGGGATCTAAAGCTTTATTACCACCTTTTTTAGGTAATTTGTCAGTTTGAATATATGCTCTTGAAACAGGGAAATTTTTAAATACTGCAGGAAGCCCTTGAGTATGATCGCCATCATAGTGGCTTGGAATAACAACATCTATTTTAGTTACTCCCAAATCTTTGATATATTTAACAACTGTTTTAGCCGTACTAAGTTGGCCAGCATCTAATAAAACAACTGCGGAATCACTTCTAACAAGAATAGCATCAGCATTTCCTACTTTAATCATATGAACTTCAAAAGTACCACTTGCAACAGGACCTACGGTTGTAGGATTAACAGCTAATCCTTCAAGATTAAGATCTATATGTCTATTAGGAAGATCTTCTGGTTCTTCGGGATATAATGAAAGAAGGTTATCACAATAACTAGCATCATTTAAACATAAAGAACAATCGGTAAAAACACTTTTTGACTTATCATAAGCTTCAATTGAACCAATAAAAGCATTACTAATCGTAGGTATGAAAAAAACAAATATTCCTACCAGTACTTTTATAACAAATTTTTTTAATTCTTTTTTTAAATCATCATCATTACTTAACATTGCAGTTATTAAAGACTTCATTCCAATAATAATTAAAAAAGAAGGAACTAATATTTTAGCAACATTTATAATAATTGCTATAATTCTTAACGCTTTAACAATGCCATTATCATGGCACATAACAAAAGAACTACTATATACATTTGTAGCAAACAAAGAAAATATAATAACTATAAATAATAAGCTTTTTACTTTGCTTTTCATAATTATCCTCAGAATATAATATATCATGTTTATTATTTATTTAAAACTATCTTCTAAAATCATTTGGATTTGCTTTTTTAATAACTTTAACTGTCTTACCATCAGAAACAGCAACCAAATTCCCATGTTTTGATGTTCGATATATTGAGGCTCCCACTTTATTATACCAGCTTATCATTTGATCACTTAAATTAAGTCCCCCATCAGAAACAAAAACAATTTTGGGACGCATAATATTAATTAATCTTTGCCTAATATAATCTCCCATTCCATGATGAGGTTGTTTTATAAGATCAACATTTTTTAACTCTTCTTTTCCAAATCGTTTTATTATTTCATTAGATTGAACAAAATCTCCCGTAAAGAAAAATTTCGTATCACCAAATGTTACTAATAAATTAAGAGAATCAGAATTACCACAACGATAACCTCTTTTAAGACAACCAGTGCTCATCTTTATTGGTCCTAATACTTTAATAGAAAATTCTTTAAAATCAAGTACATCCCCTGCTTTTATCTTTGTAGCAAAACCTCTAAGGGGATCTAAATCATGATTCCCTCCTTTTAAAGCAAGCTTATCAGTTTGAAGATGAGCTTTTTTTACTTTAAAATTTTTAAATATGGCAGGAATACCTCCAATATGATCGCCACAATAATGACTAGGCATTACAATATCTATTGTAGTAACACCAAGTTTTTTTATGTAACCAACCACTTTTTTTGTAGTATAATCTTCTCCAGCATCTAATAAAATTACTGTAGAATCACTTCTTATTAAAATAGCATCTCCATGTCCCATATTTATCATATGAACTTCAAAAGTACCACTTGCAACAGGACCTACTGTTGTAGGATTAACAGATAGTCCTTCAAGATTTAACTCTATATTTCTGTTTGGTACTTGTTCTTTTTCTTCAGGAAATGACAAAAGTAAATTATCACAATAATTAACACTAGCTAGGCATAATGAACAGTCAGTAAACATTTCTTTTGATTTATCATGTACTTCAAATGTTTCAATAAAAGCATAGATCATTGTTGGAACGAAAAAAATAAATACTCCAATTACAACTTTTTTAATAAACTTTTTTAATTCATCTTTTAAATTATTATCATTACTTAGCATTGAAGTTATTAAAGATTTCATTCCAGTAACAATTAAAAAAGAAGGAATTAATACTTTTATTATATATATTATTACAGCTATAATTTTTAATGATTTAATAATTCCATTATCATGACACATAACGAAAGAATCACTATATACATTTAATGTAAATAATCCAAATAAAATAGTTATAAATATCAATTTATTAAATTTTTTCATATTCCCGCCACATTATTAATATCTTAACATATTCTCTAATAATATATTGTACTACATTCCACCTTTGCACTAGGCTCACATGTCGAATCAAGATACCAATCACTACCAGTTTTACAACCACACTTTAGACAGGATGATTTATATTTACTGCAACAAGTATCGCATTCACAGTCATAATATACTTTTTTACGACCATAGCATGAAACAAGACCATTTGACAAATTACATGTATACGAAGAATACCCTGGATGTTCTGATTCACATTTCCAAAAGCAAAGCGTAGCATTGCCATATGTTTTAAGAAAAAACGATTTTGTTTTTTCACAAGTTTTACAACGACATTTATATGTACTCTCACAACCCGCATCAGAACATCTTTTACAAGTCTCACAATCTTTTCTTCCTAAACCGCTACTAACTTCGGTTATAAATGTTGAACTATTTCCTGCTTTATCTACTACACTTGAAGTAAAATTAGAGATAATATCAATACTTTCACTATCACAATTTAAAACACCACTATCATTATCTAAGCAATCACAATTAATAGTTACACCATTTGGTTGATTTATTACACTTTTAACGCATGATATAGTTGGGGCGTCTTTATCGATATATACATCAACTTCTTTTCCTTCACAATTAGTCTTATTTCCAACATTATCTGATATTTCATAACTTGGAAAAGTATCTGTTTTTATTGTTGTAGTATATGTCTTTGTAAAACTATTTCCTTCAGTTTTACAACCACTTAATTCATCCTCACAACCTAATGTTATTGCACGATTATTGTTTGTCCATACTGTAGATTCTCCACTAAAAATACATGTTGGTTTTACTTTATCGATTCTTACCTCTGCTTTGGCTAAATAATTCTTACCATCATTATATTTTACTCTTGCTTTATAGACCTCTATTACGTAACTGTTTTCTGCTACTTTTACTTCATAAGTCTTGCCTGATATCATCTTATCAGGGGCTAAAGGTGTTGACCAATACACTTCTTCGATACCACTTACATCTTTGGTATTTGATGTAATACAAAGGACTTTATTTGTGTTAGTCCAAACCCGAGGATTGCCACTACAACTAC
>JAAZKW010000061.1 GCA_012799635.1 Mollicutes bacterium | reverse complement strand
GAAGGTGAAGACTCCGACACCGCCGAGAACCCCCAGCATGACGGCCAACGCAATCGAGAACGTTCCGCTCCAAGCCACCAGGCGATGCAATAGTCCATGCCCTGGAGACGCGTGGTTCGCGGAGCGAGTTGACTGCTGGGCCATCGATGTTCGTCCTCTGCACTCCGGTCTATTTCATCTTGGCGATAAATGATTTGCCGGGAAATTCAGTGATTATCGCTGCTGCCAGAGATCTGATCAAGACCGATGGGTTCGGTTCCTGCAATCGGTGTGAGCGTCTTGATTGTGGGTGGAAAATCGGGTACATCATCGACTTTGTGAAGAGGTTTACCTATTTTCCACCGAATCAAGGACAGGTGAGTCATGGAAGACTTGCAGACTGTGGCGGCGTGTGAAGCGGATCAATCGGCAGAAGTTGAACGGGTGGTTGGACTTGTGATGAAGGCCATCGAAGGCGATGTACGGAAGATCGCCGAGGCGATGGTCACCAAACGCGACGACCAATTATTGGGGCCGGGCGAGTTCGATCTTCGCAATAAGGTGCTGGGGATGGCCCGGCACATCGTGGAGGCAACGGTCAACGACCGTAAAAAAGGGGGTATCGAGGTTCCAGCACGATCTGTCCACGCTGCGGCGAAAACGCCCGCTTTGTCGGGTGGCGAGACAAGACGTTCGTGAGTTTGTTTGGCGAAGTCCGGATCCGGTTTGCCTATTATCACTGCAAGCATTGCGGAAACGGTTGGCGACCGTGGTGTGACGCGTTGCGGTTGGGAGGCGGCGTGTTGACGCCGGCCGCCGACGAAATCGCGGCGCTGGCGGGCGTGTTGGGCAGCTTCGCCGACGGCGCCGAACGTGTGTTGTGGAAGATGGCCGGTTTGCGGCTGAGCGAATCGACGGTCCAGCGGACCACGGAAGCGGCGGGACGGCGCGTTGCCGAGCGACTCGGCGAAGGGAAATCGCTCGGTCCAACACGCGAGTGGCCGTGGCAGCGCGACGCCCGTGGACAACGTTGCGCGTACATCAGTCTCGACGCCACGGGCGTACGTCAACAAGGTCCCGGCGGCGCGCGGGCGGAGGGTCGGATGGCTTACGTCGGCATGGTTTACAACCCGCAAAGCGAACACGATCCCCAACGGCCGCCACCGCGCCAAGTCCGCTATTTATCGGGCTTTTTCGAGCTTGACGAGCTCGGACGGCAACTTCACCGCGAGGCGTTGGAGGTTGGTTGGGCCCATGCCGATCAACACATCGCGCTGAGCGACGGCGGTTCGGGCTTGGAACAATTGTTCAAGCGATTCTTTCCGAAGGCGGTGTGCATTCTGGACTTCTTTCACGCCAAGGAATACTTGGTGGAATTGGGGCAAGCCCTCTATCGTGATGACGAGTCGGCACGGCAAACGTGGCTCGACGACATGTGTCATCGCTTGAAACATGAAGGCGGTCCAACGGTGCGTCGCATGTTGGAAGAATTGAGCCTTGACACGGCCTCGGCGGCAACTCAGGAAATGCATCGCCAGGTGGTTGGATACTTCCGCAATCACGAGCACCGCATGGACTATCCGGCCTATGTCCGCAACGGTTGGCAAATCGGCTCCGGCCCGGTGGAGTCGGCCTGCAAGACAGTGGTCGGCAACCGATTGAAGGGCGGCGGGATGCGTTGGGGCACGGATGGCTCGGATGCCGTCTGCCACCTTCGCGCCCTCTACCTCAGCGAACCCGTCTGTTGGGAATCCTTCTGGAATCCTCCCCCCAACTGACGCCACCCACAAACTTGACGCTCACACGATATCGGTTGCGAAAAGAGCATGTCGACGATGGGAATCGG
>JAAZKW010000017.1 GCA_012799635.1 Mollicutes bacterium | reverse complement strand
TATCTAAAACTAATAAAACTGTTAACTCTCCTTGGGCTAAATGGAACCCTAATAAGATATTTTAAAAGAGTGCCTACTGACATTTTCAAAAAATTTCTAACTGACATTTTCAAAAAAATTTGACATAGTTTTTATTCCAATTCTTTTATATTTATATTTTCATTACGAAAATATTCTTGAAATTCCTCTTTAAATTTGGCCTTTTCTTTAACAAGAACATCTGGATAAACATTTCTAGCGTTTGCTATTGCCTGATAAAAATGTTTAATTTTAACAGCATCAACATTATCATAAAGGGCATAAGTAAATGCATTTGATAATATTGTTAAACAGATATCTGGATATCTACTAGCAACTTCATATACTCTTTTATACTCATCAGTCATTTGTACTATAAATGCCATTATTTTCTGGATTTCAAATGGTTGATATCCAATTTTAATACCAAGTTGCTTTTCAATTTTTGGATAAGTACCCATTAATATTTTTACACATGTTGGTTGATCAACTTCAATAACATCGATTTTTTGAAATCTTCTCAAAAAAGCACGGTCTCTTAAAATATATGTTTCATATTCCTCAGTAGTAGTTGCACCGATCATTTTTATAGCCCCACGATCAAGACCCGCCTTTAACATGTTTGCTATATCTAGCCCACCTTCCTTACTTCTAGTTATTAAAACATGTGTTTCATCAATAAAAAGAATAGTTTTTTCTCTTTCAGAAAGTTCATTAACTAGTAAATCAATTTTGTTCTCACTACCTGTATCACTTTCAGTTGTTCCCATTATACTTGTAATATTTATTTTAATAATTTCCCAACCCTTTAAAGCATTTGGAACCAAATCTTTTTTTATACGATAAGCAAGACCTTCAACAATAGCGGTCTTACCAATACCTGGCTTTCCTACTAAAAGAGCACTTTTCTCTGGAGTTAATAATGTCAAAATACACTGTTTAATCTCATCATCCCTAGCTATAGCAGGATCAGTAATAAATTCTTTATCAGTTAAAACCTCACCATATTTTTTTAACATACTAACTTTATTATTTACAGTGTTTTTTCCTTCGATATTTAATGTATCTATATCCAAACTATCCACACTTATCACCTTCATATCTTTTATTATAAGTAATATTTCAAATTAAAGCAATAAAAAAACCTTTATAAAAGGCTTTCGATTATTAAAATGGCGCCCAATGCAGGACTCGAACCTGCGACCTAACGGTTAACAGCCGTGCGCTCTACCGACTGAGCTAATTGGGCCTTTTCTTGTTACATGTCTAATTATAGTAAATAAATGACTTTATGTCAATAAATATTATTAAGTAATTATTTGCAATATCCCAGGTAAAAACGGATTTATATAAACCCGTTTTGTTATTGTAGTCATCTAGCTAATTTTTAAACTGAACTAGAACTTTGATATTGATGTAATCCACCCATACCATCGTAATATTGGTCAATATTGTTTTTAAATAAAAATACTGAACCAAGTCCATCGCCAAAATCATAATTTTGCGATTGAGCTAAAGTAACATTGCTTATTGCGTGTTGATATGAAGTCCAAACATGTGTTGGAAAATAATCAATACTTAAGTTAATATTAAGATCACATTCTAAATGATTAACAGCATCATTAACTAAATTCATAGAATAAGCTATACCATTATTTTGTGTTTTCATATTAGAGCCATTAAAACTATAACTAATGGTCTCATAGTTAGAATTACCTACTTTTCGATATATTTGGTACGCAAGTTGAGTACCGCCTATAAGGTACTGATGAACAAAACGTGTCCCAATAACATCAAATGATCTTACTGTAGGCATTATTTTCCAACGCAAGTTAACACTTAAAAAATTTATACTTGTGCCCATTTGTACAAATGTAGATTCTAATTTTTTATAAGTAGTTTCATAAACACTAGTACCACGAGTTGATGCTCGATTATATTCTTCTTGCAATACTTCTTCATTTACATATTTTCTTTGTAAATGATCATAATAAGTTTTATAATATTTGATGCTTTTTTGAACTTTTTCATAATCAATATTCATATTAATTATATTATTAAACTCTTCAGTATCCATAACAGCAACCCTTGCCTCAGAAAATATTTTTCTTAAGTTATTATATGTCTCTTCGCTCATAACAATACCATTTTGATTAACTATTTCTTTTGCTTTTGCTTTGATTGGTATTATCATTAAAAACATTATTGCCAAACATAATACACTTTTTTTCATTTTTACTCCTTTCAACCCCAATATAATATTATTATGTTTGTTTGACAATCTATAATTAAGCGACCTCTACTCTCTTTTTAAGAGAGTTACATAATTATTCATCAATCTTAATATATCTTCTTTTGTTGTACATATTTTAGTGTAACATGTAAACTCTTCATTTATATATGAATAATTATATTTTTCTTTTAAGATACGAGTTTTATTATCATATAAATAAATAAGCGCTTCAAAAAAATCAGAGTTCTTTATATATACAATATTTTTCGCATAATTTTCGTTTTCTTCTAAATAAACCAATTTTCCTAAATCAAGCATATACATTATGGTAATCTTAACGTTTTTCTTTTTAATTTTTTTAACAAAAGCATCTTTTTTCTTATCATAAATATATGATTGAGATAATAATATTTCTTTTACCTTCTTGTTATCTAAAAATTGGTTTTTTTTATTTTTTTTATTTGAATTATTTGTTTTAACCAACTTAAACCCTGTTTGATAAACAACCTTATCACCACGTATAACCTCTATCTTAATTTTAATATTGTTTATATCACACTTTTTTATAAATTCACTTTTTATTTTAATATCTTCAAAAGATGAGCTATGAAAAAATAATTTATCTTTGTAATAATAACTAATATTAACAATATCAGTTTTTAAAACTTGAAAATCATATGTTTTAATATTACTAATATATAATGAAGCCTCATCAACATGGCTTACACACACTCCAGAAACCGATATACCATAATCATTATAAAAATACTGTATATTATATAATTTAAAGTAGTTAATATGAATAAAATAAGATAACATAAAAAAAGATAATGCTGGGAATAAAATAAGTGCAAATAAAATGTTCAATATTTTTCTCTTATACATTCTATCTTTTTGCTTACGCTCAACAATATTTATTTTACAATTAAAATATTCTTCAATTGTAATATCAAAAACTTCACAAATTTTTTTATATAAACTAGCATCAGGATAATTAACATTATTTTCCCATTTAGAAATAGTTTTATAAGATACATTTAATAATTCACTAAGTTTCAATTGTGTTAGATTTATATTTTTTCTAAGGTTTAAAAGAAATTCTCCCAAAGAACTGTTTTTATTGATTTTTAAATATTCATTATACATATCATCTTTTGGTCGTTTCATGAATAAATTTTAACATTATAGGAAACTTTTTTGTTGAAAGTTTGCATTATGTAAACATTTTATTTATATAAATATAAACAAATAAAACAATTAAAATTGTCAATCATTTTATTTTATGTTATATTATTTTTGGGTGATAAATATGTTATTAAACTTTTTATGTGAGGACCCTGGTGCATTAAAAACATTTTATATTTTAAAAATCTTAAAAAACATTTTATTTATAATGTTACCAGCTATATTAATTATATATTTTTCATATTGCTTAATTAAAAAAATGTTAATTTCTAATAATGATAAAATACTGAAAAGTTTTATAATAAAAATATGTATAACCATCTCAATATTTTTTATCCCTATATTATTTAACGCCTTTTATAATAATATAAATACCGATTATTATACAAATATTAATACGTGTTTAGAAAATGCAACAATTGAAAATATTAAATATTTAGAAATATTAAAAGAAACAGAAGAATATTTTCATTTATTAGATAATAAAACCAATAAACAAAATTATAATTTAGCAGAAAAGTCTCTTCAGAATCTAAAACAATCAAGCGATAGAGAACTGGTATCTTATTATTCAGATTGGTTATCAAATGCAAAAGAAACTGTAGAAAATGCAACAATTAAAACAGAATGTTTAGCAGCTGGCAACGTTTTTCAAAATGGTAAATGTGAAAAACCAGAAGTATTCAAAATTGAAACTGAAACCTCAGATGACCCTGCATTAAATGGTGGAACTGGCAAAGTAAAATTAAAAAAAGAATATCATTATCTTCAAGGAAATTATCATGGTAGCAACTCCTTTTGTGAAGGAGGATCAATTTCCGCTAGAGGCTGTAGTGTTGCATCAACTGCAATAGTAATTTCTGTTCTAACTGATAAAAAAATAGACCCTCTAACTATAAGCAAAACATTAAAGGCAAAAAGAAAATGCAATGGATCAAGACACACATACTCTGTTAGCGCTGCTAAAATATATGGATTATCAAGTTACACCGCTAGAAAAAATGATAAAGAAAAAGTCCAAAGAATGATAAACGACTTAGCATCTGGAAATGCTGCTGTGGTAGCTCGTATGGCTCCAAATAATGGAAGATACAATACTACTTCTGGTCATTATATTGCTTTAGTAGGTGCTAAAAAAATAAATGGTAAAACCAAAGTACTTGTATGGGATCCAGCAACCAGAAAATCTTCACGCGATAATTATTGGGCTGACTTCGACAAAGATATTATGAGATCAATTAATTCTAGTGCTTCATTTGTTGTAATCTCATAAAAACTGCAGGTATAGTATAGCGATTATTATGTGACCTTCCCAAGGTTAAGATGAGGGTTTGACTCCCTTTACCTGCTCCAAAAAAACAAAATCTCTTATTAATAGAGATTTTTATTTTAAAAATACGTTATTACAAATATTTCCTAAACTCTAGAAAATCTTGTTTTGCCATCTTCGTATGCCGCTTTTCGAATAGCTTTTTTCATCTTATCTTTAAATTGTTCTTTATTATCAAGATAATAATCGGTATAAAGAATTAAATAATTATTTTTATGTTTATAAATATATGCACTTCTTAATCTTTTTTTATCAAGCATGTCAACAGCATCAATTATATTAAATTCAAAACCATCTATAGTTTCCTTATAAGTTTTTTTATCTTTAAATTCATTTATACGTAAATCATTTTTTATAAGTTCTGTAAATTCATCAATTTCTTTTCCAGATTCTTTTCTATAACCTTCAATATATTCATTATAATCATAGCTTCTAGCAGAAAATAAATACACACTATTTCTTAAAAATCTTTTGCTTTGATAATATTCTCTTAACATTGTTTTAGGAAACCTTACTGTTAACATAAACTTTGATATAAAAACATGATTATCTTGAAAAGGTATATGCCCTGTTTTTATTTTTATATTATATTGTAATAATGAATTACAAAATTTGTGAAAATTTTCTGAATTAAAGGAAATTTCAAAAGACTCTTTATTTTTAAGTTTAATATTTAGTTTACCGTTAGGCGTATAAAGCGCCTCTTTAATATTACTAAATTTAATATTAAGCTCTTTTCTAAATAACCTTTCAACCTTAATATTCTCTCCTACAACAAGGATTCCTTTATATTTAGTAAAACTATAAATAACTACTAATAAACGCTCTAAACAAAGAAAACTATAACTTAAAAAATGATTTAAATTGATTGCAAAAAAGATACTCATAAGACCTATAATTATGGTTCCCATAAAAATAGTTGTTCGAACCCATTTTTGAAAGAAAAGATAGTAATTTTCTTCGTCATTGATTGCATAATTAAAATCTGCTTTTAAAAACAATATAGCAGTATTAATTACTATAAAAAGTACAGCAGCCGCTATGCATATCACACTTTTAACCATCGATACACCTCTTTTATTTTTAAATTACTAATACAATTATATGCTATTTTTTATTATTAGTAAAGAAAAAGAACTTTTGAAGTTCCTTTAGCTTTTTCGTGGTATTTTCGGACCTATACTTTGTGGCGCTCTTGGTTTAAGACTTCTTGAGTACATTTTTTGAATTTGTCCTGAAGAAATCTCTGCAAGCATATCAACTGGTTCAACCATACAGTCGGAAATAAAATTATCAAGTCCCCTTCCCTTAATATACGAATTTTTTATTTGATAATTTTCTAAAAAGTTTGCTCCAATTGTTACTAGACGAACACTGCCATCGGGCATAAACATTTTATAAGCATAAATAGGCTTTTTCGGTGGATATCCAAGTCTATATTCATAACCACTTGTTCCTGCACCATGTCCAGTACAATGAACTAATGTGCCTCTAACTACGGCCATTTCAAACAAATGATAATGCCCAAAATCAAGAATATCTATTTTTGGCAAAGAACCTTTTGAACCTGAAAGCCATTTGTATGCACGTTCAGTAATAGATTTGCTTCCCCTTCCCTCATAATGAGTATTAAAAATTCTATAGCCATTAATTTCCATAGTAGAAGCAGAAGCCTGCATAATATCACCATATTTATTTGCTATAAACTCTGCATAACTTATACCAACATCACTGCCACTATGTTTTTTATAACCTTCAAACATTTGCGCTAATAATTGTGTTTCATCAAAACCCTTGTAATCCCAATCTGAATTTGCTTCATGATTTCCTTCGACTATAGAAATATTACGAAGATTTTTTATATTAGATAATTTATTTCTAATAATGCTTTCATAAGGCTGTAAAGATGTTGGAAGATCTAAATTAACCGTTTTATAATCAATTCCTCTTTTAATAGTGTGACTATTTCCAAAATTTCCTGTAGGACGATTAATTAATTCCTTTTTTACTAGGTGTGCCATAATCTCATATGCTAGATGACTACATGGTCCAAAATCATAATTAACAACACCCATTGCGTCTTTAACATAAGGCTCAATCATTCTATTAAAATGTAACATCTGTTGAGTAATAGAAGTAGCCCCTAAATGACGATTTTCATTTGCAAAACCCTTATAGTTATAGCCTTGAATTAAATCTCCATTAAAAGATAAAATATCTGCTCCTGCCTCATACATTAAATAATCTAAAAATTTAATATCATAATCTGGTCTTTCAGTAAGAGAACCAAGTTGCCAATCATTAATTTTACCCTCAACAATTAAAGGCAATCCTTCTCCAGTCCTTTGAACATGCTCCATAATTTCTCGAAGCCTCTCAAAGTAAGGAAGAATTACCATCTTTTCTTCAATATTACCAGTAATTATAAAACCCCCTGGATAATTAGGTTCTTTACTAACTTGAGTTATTCTCTTACGAGTTGGATCTCCTAAAACACTTTCCTTAATACCAGAAAGTAATCCAGGTTCTTCATACCACTCATCTCTTATCATTTGCGGAACGCTCATATTGATGGTCCTTCCATCAGTAACTATTGACATATCCGAGCTACTAGAATTAACGTTAAGTTGCCCAACATCAGTTAGTTCAGCTTTTTTAATAGCTGCGGATCTTTCATCTGAATATGGACCCCGAGAATAAGTAGGACGACTCATTAAATTTAAAATACTTTTCTTGTTTTCTTCATCCATCTGTTCGACATAAGAAGAAACCACTTTAAACATCTCGGTATCTTTTAAAAATTCAGGTTTAATCAAATCTTCAAAATCTCCAAGCGGATTACCTTCAATATATCTTTTAATTGCAAGACATACTTTAGTAACAGAGGTCTTGTTAGAATCATCAGTATATAAATTAACTACATCTTCACCACTTCTTATTAAATAAGGTATAAGATACTGAATAATGATTGGTCTTATCCAATCATATTTACTTCGTAAATCTTCTCTTTTAAGAAAATCATTACCAATTACTTCTTGTTCTCTTGTATATATTCTAAATAAATCCTTATATAAATAATACTCCTCATCTCCCATTTGATAAACAACTTTTATTCCCGCATTAGTAAGTTTCTCTATAACTGCTTTTGCAGCTTGAAGTCTTGATGACAATGTTGGATATGTTGGATCAGTTAACATTCTTCTTGATGTTTGATAATGATAATACGTTGAATAAAAAAACCCTTGAATAAATACTGTATCAACTTTATTTGCTATAGCAAGATCAACCATGTTTTGTGTGTCCGGTTCACTATGATAAATATTACCATAATTTGCTCCAGCAATAAACATCATTAATGGAAATCCTTTTTCAGCAGAAATTTTATCTATATTTTTTGTCAATCCAATTCGTATATCTCTTTCTTTTTTAATAAAATCTCCACCAATACTAGATAATGTTCGAATATCTAAAGTCGCTGTATCATCCATAAAAAAATAACGATTATTTTTCCCTCTTTTAGGAGAAAGCATAACATAATTTTGTACATTGCCCTTTAAGAAAGGATAAATATCTTTAAAAACGTTAATATGAGGAATGAAAGCTAAATCTATTGATAATTTACTGCCCTCTTCACTAACGAAAGACTCTTCTTGTAAAATTGATATAAGCTTTTGAACTCCTTTCGATGAAGAAATATCTATACCTTGAGCAAATTTAATATAACTTCCTTTAACATTAAACAATGATTTAAAACCCCTATATATTTCATCATTAGCAAGAATATGATACTTTTTATTAATCTTAATATCTTTAGATAGATAAGCTACTAAATCTTTATAATTTTGCTGTTGAGAAAGATAATTAGTCATTTTTTCAGCACATGATACAAACAATTTAAAATCTTCTTTACGAAATTTTTTTTCTGCTTTAGAAATCAACATATCAAAATGTTTTTTAACATCATACTCTTTATTTTGACAATATTTAACAATTTTAGAAATATCAAAATTTTCAAGAATGCTTTTCTTTAAAAAATGGTTTTCTTTTATATATCTATCGTATATTATTTTATCAATTCTTTCTTGATCTTTTTTATACAACGATGGTAAATAAAGCCTTTGATCTTTTTTTGCTAATTTTTTAAATTTTTCATCTTCTTCACTCAAAACTATAATAATATATTCATTATAGAGTGATGAGCTTACTGCTTTTACCAAATCAATATCATCAATTCCAAGCAAATATTTAATATAACCTTCTTTTGTATCACACATTTTAACTAATAAAGAATTATATAAACCATTTAATGTATTTCCATGTTTCTTATCAAAAAAGAGAGCATAAGGTTTTGTCTTACATTTTGATGATGCAATTCCAAGCAGCGATGCCATTACATAAAACCCACCTACATTTGAAATAATTCTTGGCCCCTTTTCTGAATTATACTTTTCTTCAAAACCCTTTGCAACAGCATTAAAATCATCCGATGAACATAACTTTACTTTTTCACCTCTTGGTATTTTAATTTCGCTTGATACACTGTGTTTATCAAGAAAAGATGAGATAGTTTGCCCCCTAAAACCTCTAAAATTACTGCTTTTAATCATATGACCTCCCATTTCATATAAAAGGCAGACAAAACTGTCTACCCTTTTTATATCCCTCTATAATAATAGCCTATCACATTTTAAGATTTAATACAACATAAAAATATTTTATTAATATAAAAATATATAGTATAATTTAATTGGTGAGTATATGAATTTATTAAAATATATGTTTTTAGCAATCTTACAAGGCATTACAGAACCTATTCCGGTTTCCTCAAGCGGACATATGCGACTTTTTGATGCTATTTTAAATAACAATTTAAATGTTGATCTAAATTACGAAATAATATGCAATTTTGGTTCTTTTTTAGCAATATTTTTTATCTTTAGAAAAGATATTTTAAAATTAATAACAGATTTTTATAATTATATTTTTATTAAAGAAAAAAAAGAAACCTCAAAAAACGGTTTTAAATACTGCCTTTATATTGTAATAAGCACTATTCCTGTAATAATAACTGGACTTTTATTTAAAAATGCTATCGAAACCAGATTATCTAGCATGATGTTTTTAGGTCTGGCTTTTTTATTAACTTCAATATCTTTATTAATCGTTAGAAATTTCAAAGGTGAAAAAAATGATTTTGATATTACTTTAAAAGACGCCATAATTATTGGCCTTTTCCAGTCTATTACAATTATTCCTGGGATTTCAAGAAGTGGTACAGTTTTAGTTGCCTGCCTTCTTTGTGGGTTAAAAAGAGACTCCGCTTTAAAATATACTTTTATCTTATATTTTCCTGTTAGTCTTGGTTCTATGATATTAGGAGCGAAAGATATTATTCAAGCTGGAAACATTGAACCTTTATTACTTCCATATTTTATTGGGTTGATTATTTCTGGAATATTTACTTTTATTACTTATAAATGGATGAGCAATTGGGTAAAGAAAGGAAAACTATTATACTTTTCTATTTATTGTTTCATCTTAGCTATTTTTGTGTTTTTATTCTTCAATTAAAAAAAGCAATGAATGCTTTTCTTATTTCTTTTCTTCAAGTTCTTCAGAAATCTTTTTTAATGTTTTAGCAGTAGCTGCTTTTACTTCTTTGGCAGCTTTTTTAACCGCTGGTGTTCCTTTTTCAATTGCAAGTTTAATAACTTCCTCTGCTTTTTCTTTTATTTCTGTTGCCTTTTCAATAACTATTTCTTTAGCTTTTTCTTTATCTAGATCTTTTAAATTAGTTTGAAGTTCTGCTATTTTATCCGTTAAATTTTCTTTCACTTCTTCAACATCGATCGTCTTAGCTTTTTCAAGTAAATCACTTAATTTTCCAGCTAATTCCTTTCTTGTTTCGGAACCTTTTTTAGGAGCAAATAACAAACCCAAACCTATACCTAAACCAGCACCTAAAATAAACTTTCCTTTTTTACTTTTACTCATCTTCCTCCTCACTCCTTTCTTTCTTTTTAGTAAGTATTTTATCGAGTATACTTCCGATGATATCAACAAGTCTTTCATATATAAAATTAACTTTATTTGAAACTGCATTTATTACACTAAATACACCATTCAAAGATTCAACCTTCTTATTCACATCATCAACTATTTTATCAATCTTATTCATTGTAATGATTAATTTAATACCTAATATTATTGCAATGATTAGTACAACAATAAGCAACACATTAATTAATATTGGTAAAAACTTTACAAAACTATCCATCTAATTCACCTTCCTCTTTATTGTCATACATTGAATCTATCATGTTAAAAATATCATTTTCTAAATCCATAGTTTCTTCTTTTGATACTTTTATTTCTTTTGTGTCTTCTTTTTTCTTATCACTGATTAACTCATCATCTCCTTTTAATGTAACATCTAAATCTACATCCACATCTGAAGTATCTTCTAAAAGCTCATCTATTGTTTTAACTTTAGCTGTATGTTCATTCGCTTTAGTTACCTTAACAGTTTCTGTTTCTTCGTAGAAAGATGGCAAATCATTAAGTTCTAAAGTATTACCTTTTTTTTCTCCAAAAGCCTTATCACGTATCGTTTTAATATCAACTTTATCATAATTGTCTTCTCGTGATTCCACATTGTTGCTCTTTCCCCTACTCATTATACCAAATACAGGAGAAATTATTGGTGAAGGCTTAAACTTTTTTCTTTCCGTTGTTTCTGTCACTTCAATTCTTTCATAATTACTATTTTCTATTCTTCTTTCAACCCTCTTTTTAGTTTCATATTCAAAATTACTATTAGGATTTCTAGTAGTTGTAACAGTAACTGTCTCGTTAACTGGTTTATTTAGCATATTTTGCTGTTCAAATTCTTCAGCATCAAAATCCAAAAAAGGAAAATTATTGCCACTATTAAAGGTATCTCTCTCACTAGAGCGACTAATCTCCTCGTTCTTTACCTCTTTTGGTTTTTCAACCATTTCAACTTTCACTTCTGATTTTGATGGCGTTTCTTCATTACGCATCTCAGGAGTTATTTTGATTTGATCAGTAAAGTCTTCTTCATCATCAAACAAAATTTCTTTAAACTTTTTAAACAATCCCATGTTACACCTTCTAACTAATTAAATCAGAATCCTTATATTCCTCTGGAGCTATGTTTTCTTCTGATTCACTAACATCTTCATCAAATTTTAAAGTACTATCGGAACTAGTAGTATTGAATATATTATATATTTCTTCTTGATAATTTAATGCGTTACTTGATACTAAATTTTCAACTATCTTATCATTATATTTTATACTATTTAAAATAGTTACACAATACTTTAATGCTAGATTAATATCTTTTTTATCTACCATCACTTCTATTTTAGCATAATTAAACATAATTTCAATCAGATATTGGTCATTTTCTTGCAAATTAATTTCTAAATATCCTCTTTTTTTATTAAATTTTAATCTTTTAGAATAATAACTAAAATCATTTTCCTTATAATTAAATTCCAACTTATTATAATAACTAATTATATCAACATATAAATAGTAATCATATTTATTAGAGGTTAAAACATCATTGTATAAAAAATATTTCTTTCTAGATAAACCTTTAGGAATAAAATATTTATAACCAGTCTGATATACATTCGGAACTTCTTTCTTTAAAGTAAATTCATTTAAGATATCTCCATATTCCTTGTTTTGAACCGATGTACAGCTACATAAAATAAAAACCATCAATATTAATGTAACTTTTTTCATATTATTTTCCCTTGTTTTTTGTTATTTTTTGATTAAATGGCGTATCTATATTCTCTTTAACAAATTCGTCTTTTATTAATCTTATTATTTTTCTTTTTACTACAAACTTATCACTTGATTTACAATTAACACTTATTTTATAAAACAATTCATTTGCTTTTAAGCTTTCTAATCCTAGCACTTTGTAATTACCTAAAACACCATCAATATTAAGAACAATCGTTTCTATTTTCTTTAGCATATTATCAATTTTATTTAAATCTGTACTAGATTGAATAGGAATTTCAATAATTAAAATAGTATCACTTTCGGTATAATTTATAACCGTATTTATTTTACTGTTAGAAATAGTAAATATCTCTCCCTTATCACCTTTAACTTTCGTTGTTTGAAGTCCCAAATCTAGAACTACTCCAACAAATTCATTAATTTTAACATAATCATCAACATTATAACGATCATCAAGAATAATAAAAATCCCTGCTAACATATTTTTAATAGTATCTTGAAAAGCAAGACCAATAATTACACTTGCAACACCAAGACTAGCCACTAAAGCACTGGTGTTAATTCCATATACATCCAAAATTAACAAAAATACGATAATAATAATCATATATTTTATAAAATTATATATTAAATGAAATACTGTTTGTCTTTTTTTATTTATACCAAATCTATTTGCCTTTATTGAAAGTTTAGCTATAACTAAACGAACAAAAACATTTATAATCATACCAATAATTATAAATAATAAAGGAGCATAGAATTTTTCTGATAAAATAAATTCTACTATTTTTTCTAATATTTCCATTTGCTTCACCACATAAATTATATCATCTTTAAGGCTTTTTTTCCACCTCTATATATTTTATTTTATAACCTAAAGAAGAGAACTTTCTTTCGTATTCAGTAGGAAGACTTCTTATATTACTGTTATGCAAATCTAATGATTCATTAATAATTGCATAACCATAATCTAACAAACTTTTTTTACTAAATTGATAAAAATCAGCATTATCTGTTTTCAAAATTATATGTTTTTTCTTTTTAAATAACAAATCATATATTTTTAAAAAGTTTTCATGAGTAAGCCTTCTTTTGGCATGCCCTTTCTTGGGCCAAGGATCAGAAAAATTTAAATAAATTAAATCTATTTTATTAAGTAAAAAAGAAGGAAACTCTTTAACATCAGAAATCAAAATTTTTAAATTTTTAGGTTTATAATTATTTATTTTTTTAATAGCAACCACAGCTACAGAGGTTTGTTTTTCTACTCCAATAAAATTAATATTAGGATATGACAAAGCCATATTTAATATAAAATCCCCTTTACCTATACCTATCTCTAAATAAATAGGGTTGTCATTTAAAAACATGTTTTCATCAAGGTAAAATTCACAAGTATCCAATATTTCTGTTTTATTTTTTGGACTTCTCATTCTCATATACATATCCCTTATTCAACAATAAAATTAATTATTTTGTTTGGTACAATAATTTCTTTTTTTATTTTTTTATTAGCAATATGTTTTTTTACATTTTCACATTCTTTAGCAAGTTTTATTATCTGTTCTTTATTTTCATCAACTTTAGTTTTAATAACACCTCTAAATTTGCCATTTACAGAAACAGAAATTGTTATTTCATCTTCAGTAAGTTTGTTCTTATCATATTTTGGCCATAAACTTTCAACAATCGGTTTGTTACCAATTATCTCATTTAATTCCTCGGTTATATGAGGCGCAATAGGGTTTAACAATGTAAGTAATAATGTATAATCCTCATGAGAAATTTCTTTTTCATCATCATAATTATTAGATAATATCATTAATGCCGACACTGCAGTATTATAAGATAAATTAACTAAATCTTCAGTTATCTTTTTAATTGTTTTATTTTGAATAACCTCAAATTTCTTAGAATAACCTTTTAAATTAGGATTGATTTTATCTTTTAATCGAACTACTTTATCTATAAATCTTTTACATCCTCTTAAAGACTCTGTAGACCATGGAGCATCCATTTGATAATCACCAATAAACATTTCATAACATCTTAATGTATCAGCACCATACTCTTTTATAATATCATCAGGGTTAACAACGTTACCTTTTGACTTACTCATCTTCTCGTTATTAGAACCAAGTATCATGCCATGTGAAACTCTCGTCCATATCATTTCCTTTTTAGGAACAAGTCCGATATTGTATAAAAATTGCACCCAAAACCTAGCATACAGTAAATGTCTTGCTGTATGTTCCATTCCTCCATTATACCAATCAACCTGTTTCCAATATTTCATAGCATCCATTGAAGCGAACTCTTTATCATTATGAGGGTCCATAAATCTTAAGAAGTACCAACTAGAACCTGCCCAATTAGGCATAGTATCTGTTTCTCTTTTAGCATTAGCACCACATTTAGGGCACTTACAATTTACCCACTCATCTATTTTTGCAAGCGGACTTTCACCAGTATCTGTTGGCTCGTATTCAGCAATATCTGGCAGTAATACTGGTAAATCTTTTTCTTCAACCATTACCCACCCACATTTTGGACATTCTATCATTGGTATTGGCTCGCCCCAAAATCTTTGTCTTGAAAAAATCCAATCACGCATTTTATAATTATCCTCTTTTTCTGCAATGCCCATCTTTTTTAGTTTTTCATATATTTTTTCTTTTGCTTCTTCAACTGTTAAATTATTGAATTCTTCACTGTTAATAAGAATACATCCTTTTTCTAGGTAATCTTCTTTTTCATAAGCTTTCTCATTTATATTGCCACCCTTTATAACTTCAATGATATCAATATTATATGTTTTTGCAAATTCATAGTCTCTTTGATCATGCGCTGGAACTGCCATAACTGCTCCTGTTCCATAGTCTCCAAGGACAAAATCACTTATAAAGATAGGAATTTCTCTTTTATTAATCGGATGAATTGCTTTAATACCTTTTATTATTACACCAGTTTTATTATCCTGAAATTCAGTTCTATCCATATTAGACTTTAATTTTGTTTCATTAATATATTTTTTGATCTCATCTTTATTTTGAGCTCGCGGCAATAATTCTTCAATCAATTTACCATCTGGAGCTATAACAAAGAAAGTTATTCCATAAACTGTTTCAATACAAGTTGTAAATATATCGAAACTACCCCCACCAACAATATCTATTTTTAATTTAATACCCGATGATTTACCTATCCAATTTATTTGCCCTAATTTGACTCTATCAGCAAAATTAGTATCATCAAGACCATTTAATAAATCTTCAGCATAAGAAGACATTCTAAGCATCCATTGATTCTTTCGTTTTTGTTCTACTTTAGTTGAACATCTTTCACAAACGCCACCTGCAGCATCTTCGTTAGATAAAACACTTTTACACTTAGGACACCAATTCACATTAACACTAGCTTTATAAGCCATATTGTGTTTATAAAATTGTAAAAATTGCCACTGAGTCCATTTATAATAATCTGGATCTGTAGTTGAAAACTCTCTATCCCAATCAAAAGAAAATCCCAAGGTTTTCATTTGCCTTTTAAAGGTATTAATATTTTCTCTTACTGCATCTTTAGGATGGATACGATTTTGAACTGCATATTGTTCGGCTGGTGCACCAAAGGAATCCCAACCCATTGGATATAATACATTATATCCCTGCATTCTTTTCATTCTAGCAAGGGCATCTTGAGCAGTATAACTTCTTACATGTCCTACATGTAACCCAGTACCAGATGGATAAGGAAACTCTACTAGTATATAGTAGGGCTTTTTATCTATATCGTTATAAGCTTTAAAAGAGTTATGCTTATCCCAATAATCTTGCCATTTTTTTTCTATCTCATTATAATTCATTTACAATAACCTCTTTTCAATAAAATTGAACCTATTATTCCATATATAGAATATATAAGGCCGATTAATAATATAAACCCAAATAATATCTGCCATATAATTCCGTAAGGAAAGATCATTAAAACCATAAAAACGGCTGTTACTATTAAGGAGTTTACTAAGGAAAACAAAATGATAAACTTTTTTTGAAGGAGTTTTTCTTCTTTTAAATTAAATTTATATATTAAATATTTAATTTCAGTAATTCTAACTTCTTTCTTTCTTTTCTTTTTAGATGAATTAATTAATTTTAACTTAGATAAATTGACTATTAAAAAAAACAAAATAGAACTCACAAATGCAACTACTGACATAATAACCTCAAATTTACTCATATTTCCTCCATTTAAAAAGATGGCCCAAAGGGCGAAAGACCGCGGTACCACCTTTATTTTTTCTTTATACTTATAAGGAAGTTACCCCAACACATCCGAAAGCAAGTTCAATATTCTTTATTGCTAATTTACATCAACCATTAGCTTTCTTGCAAACAAATTATATTTACTACTCTTTCTTCGCCTGCTTAAATCAAATTATACACTAACAGATGATAAATTACAATTAATTTTCTATTTCTGCCAAATAATCAAATAATCTCATAAACATTCGTATAAAGGTTGAATCTAATCCTTTTCTCTTTAATTTTCTTACAGCTATTCTTTTCTTTTTAATTGTCATATTACTAAAAACAATGCCTGCGATTTGTTCCTTTAAAGCAGTACGAATTTTTAAGTCATTAATAATATCATTGATATCATCATTAAGTATTCTTTCAGCAGATATTTCAATATCTTTCCCTTTGCAATTTATTGTTAATTGTTGATTAATAGGGACACCATTTATTTCAACAATAAAGTCATTACCACGAACATATTTATTATATCCCTTACTAACTTTAGTTGAACCGATAAAGACTTCTACATTTTCTGCCAATTTCGTATTTCGAAATAATATTGAATAATCCCTATTCGAGGGAATTAAGGTTTTATTACCTTCAGCAGCCTTTATTATAACTGAATAATTATTTTGTAAATAATTATATTCGATATTTGTCATTGAATAAAGTCCCTGCTTATATTTATTAGATATTCCATCATCCTCATACAATGTATAATTATTACTTAATCCTGGAAAAATATGAATATTAAACTTATTTGGATTAGTAATTAAATTAGTTTGACCACTTATATCAGCCAGCGGAATAATAGCTCCTGCCTTTACAAAAGCTGGATAATCTTCATCTTTATAAAAGGTTACATACCTCTTTCCACCGATAAATTTTCTACCCTTTTTAAAGTCGTACCAAGTTCCTTTAGGCAAAAACATTCTGTGAATTGCCCGATTCATATATGGATCTTTTGGCGATGTAATTGGTGAAATAAAAAATTCACTTCCAAAATAATACTGATTTTTATATTCAACTGCATCATAAACTTGAGGATAATTATAATAAAGAGGTTGAATTAAAGGAACACCGTTTATTGCGTAATTATAATTTTCTGTATATAGGTATGGAATTAAAGATTGTCTTAGACGAGTATATTCTTTTGCAATATTAAATGTTTTAAAATCCCATAACCAAGGTTCTCTTTTGTAATACAAACCCCTTTTAGCACTAAATCTAAAAATTGGACTAAAAGCTGCAAATTGCACATATCGAAGATATAACTCAGCGTCCTCAATACCACCTTTAAACCCGCCTACATCGTGACTCCACCAAGATATACCAATATTACTTGCTGAAGAATTAAATGATGGTAAATATTTTAGCATTGACCAACTAACCGTAGTTTCTCCGGAATAAAGCACCCCTTTATTATGGGCTGATACTCCAGGATTTCTGGTAAAAAGCATTGGTCTTTTGGCATCACTTTGATAAAAGTCTCTTATATGGTAATCAGATAAAGCTCGAAGTGTTTTATAGTTTTCTTTATAGTCTAGCCAAAAAAAATCAATATTCAAATTAAATAAAGGATTTATTAATTCTTGAAAATACATAATTATAAACATTTTATCAAATACTTTAAAAGGAATATTATCCTCCAGTTTATATCCAGTTTCATCTTTAAAAGCTTCATAACTTGGTTCTAAAGGACTAATTCCTTCTTTAGGGTTTAAATTAAGAGCTATTCTTATCCCTTTTGCATGAAGATAATTAACTAATGCCGATGGGTTGGGAAATAATTTTTCATTAAAAGAATATCCTGTTTTATATAAATTAATATTTCTAAAATCTTTATAATGCCAAAATTCTCCCAACATTATAACATTAAGAGGAATATCATTATTATTAAAGTTTTCAACAACCTTTTTAACATCCTCAGAGGAATATATCCTATCTCGATACCACCATATACCAAAGGCATATCTTGGAAGAAGAGTTGGATATCCTGTTAATTCATAATAGTCTTTTAAACATAAGCCAAAATCACGTCTATACATGAATAGATAAATATCAATATTATCAATAGTTGGGTCAAACAATATACCAATTTCATTGTAAACAATTGCACTATCATCCCTAATTGAAACAAAACCATCAGTTGAATATAATCCCTTATCTAATTTAACATTTCCATTAAAATCATCAAGACTATTTGTGGTACCCAAAAAATTCCTTGCTTCAGGATGACCATAATACCAAATTTTATCTGTATTAAGAAGTTTAACCCTCAAATTTGAATCAGGCGCAAAACTAGGCCCCCTAAAAGGCTTTTCTTTAAAATACTGTAATGAAAAATATTTTGTAGTAATAACTAAGTACTTATCATCTTCTTGTAGCTTAAATTTTGGCACTTCAAAATTTCGATTTTTTGCAAAATCAGTTTGATAATCATTAAAAAAACCTTTTTTAGAGTACTCTAATCTTATTAATCTTTCTGTTAAAATAGTAATACGATAAAAATTCCCCTTTTTAACAGCTTCTTCGCTACTAAGACCGTTTTTTAATGAAACAGCAAAATGTTTACCAAAACTAGCCATTTTCAACCCTTCCTATAATAAACATATTATCACACTTTAAAATGACAATCAATTATATTTATCTTTCATTATGCCTAATAATCTAGATTCATTAAAATAATCTATTCCGATAGCTTTTCTTATTTCTTTTAAAGTTTCATTAGCTTTTTGATTTGCTTTTTCTGTACCTTTCTTAAGAATATCATAAACTTCTTCAATATTATCTTCATAATATTTTCTACGTTTCCTAAATCCTTCGAAGCTTTCCTCTAAAACATTTATTAAAAACTTTTTAATTATAACATCACCGAGTCCGCCTTTTTGATAGGCTTTTTTTAATTCTTCAATATTTTTATATTCCGGCAAATATTTTTTAAAATGATAATCATTTACAAATAAATCCAGATATAAAAAAACCATATTACCTTCAATTTTTCCAGGATCCGAAATTTTTATGTGATTAGGATCGGTATACATCTTCATTACTTTTCTTTTAACTTCTTCTTTAGAATCACTTAAATAAATGCAATTATCTAAAGATTTACTCATTTTGGCTTTACCATCAATACCAGGCACCCTTGATTCGACTTTTGTTTTAGGAAGAAGTGCTTCACATTCAACTAATGTGTTTCCATATATGTTATTAAACTTCCTTACAATTTCATTTGTTTGCTCTATCATAGGCAATTGATCATCTCCAACAGGAATAATATTTGCTTTAAAAGCAGTAATATCCGCAGCTTGGGAAACAGGATAGTTTAAAAATCCGCTAGGGATTGAATTATTAAATTCACGAATTTCAAGTTCACTCTTTACAGTAGGGTTTCTAAGAAGCCTTCCAAGTGTTACCAAATTCATATAGTAGTATGTCATTTCACAAAGAGCACTTATACTGCTTTGAATAAAAATAGTTACTTTATTTGGATCAAGTCCTATTGAAAGATAATCTAAAACTACTTCAATAACACTGTTTTTAATTTTCTTAGGATTTTCAAAATTATCAGTTAAAGCCTGTGCATCAGCAATCATAATATAAAATTCATCATAATCTTCTTTTTCTTGAAGAAGAAGCCTATTTTTTAATGAACCAATATAATGCCCAATATGCAATTTACCTGTTGGTCTATCACCTGTTAAAATTATCTTTTTCATTTTCCTCCTTTTACAACCATACACCATAGGTTATAGCAATCATTGCAAGAATTAATCCTACTGTCCAAAATAATCTTATAATATCCGTTTCTGCCCAATTTAGTTCTTCAAAATGATGATGAATTGGAGCTTTTAAAAACACTCTCTTACCAAATTTCCTAATAGCAATTATTTGTATTAAACTAGACAAAACTTCTATTAAAAAAACACCACCAATTATCGCAAGAGACATCTCATGTCTTGTAAGAATAGCCATAGTTGCAAGAGTAGAGCCAAGAGCAAGTGAACCCAAATCACCCATAAACACTTTAGCTGGATGCGAATTAAACATTAAAAAACCTACTAAAGCACCAGATAAGATAAATGCAAATATTGCAATTTCCTGGTAACCTGGTAACCAACTACAATTCCAAGCAATAATTCCATATGCAAGAAAAGCTATTACTGACAAACCTGCACAAAGGCCATCTAAACCATCAGTTATATTCACAGCATTTGAAGTTCCGACTAAAAGAACAAAAATGAAAAGTCCAAAAGACCATCCAAGAGGAATTCTTAACTTCAAAAAAGTAAATTGTAATACTGATGATCCTCCGCCTTTCATAAATAATATGAAGAAAATCAAAGCTATAAACATCTGAATTAAAAATTTTGTAGGAATAGATAATCCCGCATTGTTTTTATGTTTTATTTTCAAATAATCATCAACAAATCCCAATAAAGCATACGATATAAAAACAAATAACATAATAATTAAATTATAACTAATGCTAATACTTTTCATAAAGTAAAGCGCAATAAGTGAAACAATCACTGGAAATACAAAAATTATTCCTCCCATAGTAGGAGTTCCTTCTTTTTTTAAATGGCGCATGGAAATAGTTTTACTTACTACTTGCCCAACATGCATTTTTTTTAGTAATGGAATAAAGATTACTCCACAGAAAATAGAACTTATAAATCCAAGCATGATAGCCATCATAGCTTTAGCTAATATTAACATACGACACCTCTTCCTTTATATTATTATACAAAATATATTGACTATTATATTAATAATAACCTCCAATTGACACTATATTGTGTTAAAAAAAGAGCTATTGCTCTTCGGCTAACTTATCAAGCATAGTTTTTTTAAAAAAATTATTTGCTTTTTCAAGGTCATCATCTTTACCAACTTTAAATGGCTTTAATATTGTTACTTTTGCTTTACCCCTTTTATAAAACCCAGTTATAACATATGGCACAATTGTTGCGCCACTCTTCTGAGCCATTGAGACCGTTCCAAATTTAATAGGCAATAATAAACTTTCTTTATACTCATTATGAGTAATAACTTTTTTTCGAACTAATTCTTTCAAAGATTCGTTTGCATCAAAGACATATTTTTTAAAATCTTTTAACTTAATTTTTTTATTTTTCAATAATTTAATTAATAAATCCGTTTGTGATGCTCTAGTTAAATTTTTCTTCAAAATTTTCTTGAACTTTTTATAACATATTTCATCTTTAACATATTCATACAATTCATCTAATTTCTCTTTTTTACAAACGATACTATTCCTTGTTCCTTCAGGAAATATTCCCAAAGCTTTTCCGCTATTTAAAACCTTCATAGCTTCTTGTTTAGCATCATCATCACGAACTTTTCTATCAACACTAATGCATCCCGCTTTTCTAAAAAACCATGCAAATTTGCTATCAAAATATTCTTTTTTAGCCATATAATGTAATACTCTTTTAGTTGCAAGTATTGGAAAACATTGATCAAGAATATGAATATGATTACCACATACAATAATAGCCCCTTTTTCAGGAATAAGTTCTTTATTATGAACCTGTGGCTTATAAAATATCTTAAACAAAGGCATCAATAATGCCTTAAAAAATTTATAATAATTATTATCTTTCATTTTTATTTCCTTTCTTTAATAAATTAATAATTATTTGTTCTAATTCTTTGTTAGCCTTTTCAAGATTATCATCTTTTACATAAAATGGTTCTCCTACAATTATTTTATTACGATAAGAAAATATTTTAGCTTTTTTTAAAATAGCACAAGGAATAATAGGCTTTCCTGATTTATATGCAAAAGAAACAGCACCAAATTTAAATGGAAGAATTAAAGTTTCACGTTTTTTATTTGTTGTCCCTTCAGGAAAAACACATACTATTTTATCATTGTTTAATGCATCGATGGCACTAACTATTGCATCTTGATTTTGTGCGCCTCTATCAACTCTTACAATCCCCATTAATTTTAAAATAGTACCAAGAATTTTTTTGTCTAGCAATTCTTTTTTAGCTAAAAAATGAACTGGTCTTATCGTGATACATCCAATCAAAATACAATCATAATTACTTAAATGATTACTTACTAAAATATATCCCCCTTCTTTAGGAACATTATTTTTATTAATATAAACGGGATTAACAAATAAAAGCGCAAACAACCTTAAAAAAGGTCTAATAATTCCATAAACCAAACTATTAATTAAATATCTTTTATTGGTTTTTTTCAATCTCTTCTTTTTCAAGTTCTTTAAATGCAACCTTTCCTATCTTAGTTTTTGGCAACGTATCCCTAAATTCATATTCATAAGGAAGTGAATACTTAGCAATATGTCTAACACATAAATCTTTTATTTCTTTTTCTATTTGCTTAGAAGGCTTTATTCCTTCTTTTAAAACTATAAATGCTTTTGCCACTTGACCCTTATATTGATGAGGTATACCAATTACAGTAGATGTTAATACCGCATCATGTGAATTAATAATTGTTTCAATGTAAGTTGGATATATATTATATCCTGAAGATACAATAATTCTTTTAATTCTTTGAGAAAAATAAAACAAATTATCTTTTCCTAAATATCCTACATCACCAGTATGAAGCCATAATCTTCCATCATCATGATATCTTAATGTTCTAACAGTCTCAACATCATCATTAACATATCCCATCATAACATTAGGGCCTGAAACACAAATTTCACCATCTACACCTATTGGAGATTCTTCGTGAGTTTCTGGAACTACTATTTTCATATATATATTTGGAAATGGCATCCCTATTATACCATCACCAAATTGATTTGAGGGTGATAAACATACTGCGCCCGTTGCTTCAGTTAAACCATAACCAACTCTTATTTTAGCACTAGAACCGTGTTCATATAAATACTTATTTACTTTATCCCTTAAAGTTGGATTTAAGGCATCTCCTCCACATATAGCGGAAGTAACACATTTTAAATCTTCAGGAGCAAGTTTTGTTTCAGTTAAAGATTCATATAAAGTGGGAACGCCTACTATAAAGTTTGGTTGGTTCTTCTTAATAATTTCACCAAATTTTTTATAGTTGAATTGTGGAATTAAAATACACGTCATTCCATTTGCTAATGGTGTATGAATACATACTCCTAAACCAAAACCATGAAAAATAGGAAGTAATGACAAAACTTTAGAATCAGGTGTTGCTTCTTTAATAACGGTCGTTGCTTGAATGCTAAGAGCATTAAAATTTAAGTTAGAAAGTAAAATTCCTTTTGGAGTGCCTGTTGTTCCACCGCTATATAGTATTACCGCAGGATCATGAGCCTTTCTAGGTTGATAATATTCTCCTTGATAACCTCGAGAATTATATATAAAATCCTCCCACATAACAACTGTTTTATCTCCTTTGGGATATTTTACTTTACGACCATTTACTAACCAATATAGTCCGGATAAAGGAATATTCATTCCTTCTGATACTTTTGCTACTATAATTTTCTTTAAATTAGTATTATCTTTTAATTTATATACTTTTTCAAACACTGCATCAATAACTAATATATATTTACTATCTACAGAATTAATAAAAAACTCTAACTCTTTTTCCGAAGATAATGGATGAACCATATTACATATGCCACCAATCATATTAACCGCATAAACCATTATAATGCCCTCAGGTGTATTTGGCATACAAATAGTTACTTTATCATCTTTATCAATTCCATAACTTTTTAATGCTCTTGCTGTAATTTTTATTTTCTCAACTAATTCTTTGTATGTTACTTTGCTTCCATAATAACTATAAGCACAATTACTAGGCCATTTTTCAGAAGCTTTAATAAAATTATCAACCATAGAATAACTTGGAAATTCTATATTCGCAGGTACATCACCATATAATTGTAACCAAGGCCTTTGTTTTTTATCTAATTTCGCCAATTTCGATTTTCTCATTTGCATCATCCTCCAATAAACTAGGATTATTAAATATATGCTGAACCATTTGCAATGATTTAGCAAAGTAATAACCATCTGCTATTCTTTCATCAATATTAACACCAAATTCACACACCTTTCTAATCTTTACATTTCCTTTTTCATCAACAAATTGATCATTTTTTACTTCACCCATAGTTGCTAAAGATGAACAAACCCCAAAATCATTAATATTATGAAAGATAGCGCCACATTTAATAGCTCCTAAATTAGAAACTATCATGCTGCTATAATATAAATTATCTTTAATTAAAAATGAAGGTAAAAAACCTTTTTTATCCATATACTTGACAATACCAACAATAGGAATCCTTATTATATTGGGAAGTTTTCCAATTACATCTATAGCAACATTTGCACCCTCTTTTTTACGAGTTTTTGGATCCCTAACAGAACTTACTTTTTCTGCAATTTTTTTCCCAATTGAAAAAACGTTGTCATTAGGATCTATTTGAATTAAGATCATCATTTCTTCCGCTTTATCAGTAAATGATTCTTTAGCTACAAAAGAAACAACAACATTATCATGTTCATACATATGTCTGTTTGAAACAAAATAATTTAATTTTTTTCTATTGTACATAATCTTACCTATTGCAGTTACAAAAGCTTCAAAATAGGTTATACGAGTTCCTTCCTTCTTTTTATTTTCTATGTATTTAGATAACTCTGTTACATCCATTTTCTGATTGATATAAACATCGCTAATGCTTCTTCTTGGTTTTAAATCTATAGATATTTGTTGCATCCCAGTCATTGGAACGCGTCTTGCATAGCTTCTATCACCAAATTTTTTCTTTATTTTAGTCATAAATATTAAATCCTCACTTATTAAAATATTTTATCATATTTTGTTTTTTTAAACAATAAAGATGTCAAATTTTTTTGAAAATGTCAGTTAGAAATTTTTAGAGAATGTCAGTAGGCACTCTTTTAAAATATCTTATTAGGGTTCCATTTAGCCCAAGGAGAGTTAACAGTTTTATTAGTTTTAGATAAAATAACTTCTAATTGAGGTTTATAAATTTCAGATTGTTTTTTGACTTCGATTTTATC
>JAAZKW010000016.1 GCA_012799635.1 Mollicutes bacterium | reverse complement strand
TTTATTTCTTGGGCTGCTTCGAATAAGAAGTTTGCTTTATCATCATAGGTTTGTTCCATTATTGTTTTATTCTTATATAATTCATTTAATACTTTCATATCCGGATTTTCGATTGTAAAATACATTAGAAATGTAGTAAATGCCGTTGAAAAAGAATTTAATAATATTCCGGGGTTAGTAATTCTAAAAATTGCAACAATACCCATTAATAACATTAGAGTGATTAAGGGAATTATTTTCTTTTTTGAAATATATTTTAAATCCTTAATAACAATTATAAAAGCTGCAATTACCACTATTAAGTTCATAGAAATCAAAACATTTACAGCAGGCCCAGATGAATAAGCATACTTTCCATCATCTACAAGCATAATAGGTAAAAAAGTAATCAAAAGACAACCAATTATAACAAATATTGCAAATACTTTATTAACTTTTTTTATCTTTTTTTCTTTTAATTTAACATATAAAAAAGTTAAGGAAAACAAATAATATGCAAAAATCATATACCATAAAAAAAGAGTAATTAAAAATATTTTATTTAAAAATAAATTCAAAAATGAATATAAATTTATATTTAAAACGATATTAGTACACAGTAACAATTCTAATAATAAATTTACTAAGCTTAATATTGCTAAATACTTATAACTTGTTGTTTCAGAACTAACTACTTTATCTTTTGGAAGATAAACAATAGAAATAACTGAAATAAATAACATTGTAACTATTATCATTGCAATACTAATATACATACACTATCACCTATTATAATTTTATAGTACATTCTAAAAAAAGTCTATATTAAAGACTTTATTAATATAAACTTTTATTTTCTAATTCGTGGTTTTTCATTACTATTAGCTAGCTCTTCTAGTAATTTGTAATCAATTTTACTAGCAACAGTAAGTGGCAAAGAATCTAAAAATTCTATTTCAGTTGGGATTTCATATGATCTAAGCTGTTGTTCAACTTCTTTTCCATTTCTTATTACTTTAATCCTTTGATGACATTTAGCTAAAAGACGATCCTTTAATTCTTCGGTTGCATCTATTCCTCTTTTAAGAACTACATAAAGTTTACCTACATTTTCTCTTAATTCATCTTTTTTTGGAACCAACGCACAATACAATACTTCTTCAAACTCAGAAACAAAATTTTCTACTTTAAAAATTTCACATTTATAAGAACCACCCTGCTCATCAAAAGTAATAAAATCCCTAGTTGCTCTACCATACATTTCAACTGTTCCATCAGAATTAACTCGTCCATAAGTGTCACTAACAAACATACGTTTTCCATTTGGGCCTTTAACAAAATGTTTTTTTGTTTCCTGAGGATTATTATAATAACCCGAAACAACATGTTTACCTATATAAGCAAGTAAGCCACGCTCTCCATACGGTAATTCTTCAAATGTAAGTGGATCAACAGCAGTTATAATTGTCCCTGTTAAAGTCCAACCTACAGTATCTGGTCGGTAAGGACGATTAACAGCTGTTGTTCCTGTTGCAGATGTTTCAGCAGTTCCAGAGCCATCACGAAGAAATACCTTTGCACCACAACTTCTAACAAAATCTGTAATCTCGTCGCTAGCTGCAACTGATATAGGTCCACCACCAGAAAGAAGCAGATCTATAAAACTCAAATCCATTTTTGCTACTTTTTCATCTTTACAAAGAGCATATAAAAATGGAGGTGTTCCATATATTATAGTTGGACGCCTTTCCATATAATCACTTATATTTTTCGCAGTAATATCTGGGGCAAGTAATATTGATCTTCTAGAAAAAAGAGACATTAAAGCTGACACAGGCAAGCCATAAGGATAACTAAAATGAACTATAACAAGACATTTTCCATCACTTTCTATTGTCGTCTTAGCCCCATTCATCATGTATATAGCTGATGCAACAACATTCTTATCTGTTATTTCAACAATTTTGGGTTCTCCTGTTGTACCGCTTGTAAATTGATAGAAAGCAACCTTGTTACCATCAAAACTTATTATAACTCTCCCTTTATAATAATCAGATAATCTTACAAAGTCATCATAAGAAATTATTGGATCCCATCCAAGTACCCTCTGAGAAGATTCTGGATTCCAAAGAATACTGTTATTTTCTGTTGGCATATTAATTAAAGCTTCTATATTACATTCCTTTTTAATACTGTTTATAGTATCTTCACTAAGGTTATAACCCATAAATGCCTTTGATTCAAAATCGTTGATATACTTTGTAATTTCAGGGACTGAAGATTTATCATTAAGGGGTGCAACTGCAACACCAATCCTATTTGCAGCTAATATAACCGCAAGATGTTGAATATTATTAGGCATACAGGTTGTTAAAATATCACCTTTTTTATACCCCAACTCAGATAAAGACTTACTTAATATTTTTGCATGTTGAAAAAGCTCTTGAACTCCTATTTCCAACGAAAGAGTTTCAATTTTTGATTTATTTTTCATATTAAGAAGCCTTGCTAGATTATATATAGTAATATAAGGTATTATGGTTTTTCTTGCTAAAAGAGATTCCCCCTCCTCATGATTTCTATCTTTTGATGGATAACCGGTCTTAATTTTTGCCATTTTATTTCTCCTTTTGCAATTAATTAGTATCTATTATCATATACGTAAGTTTAAAAGTCAATTGTTTTTTTCCAATTCTGAAACTGCAATAGCACCCTCTGCTGCAGCTGTTACAAGTTGATACACCCCTTTTTGAATACAATCTCCTATTGCATAAACATTATCATATTTAGTTTCAAATCTTTCATCCGTTATAATGTTACCCTCAATATTAGTTATTTCTAAATCTTTAAAGATTTCAGTATCTGGTCTATACCCTACATAAATAAATATTCCTTTTATATTGATAGTATTTTCATTTGAAAGAAGGACACTAGATATTTTACCATCTGTTTCATTGATTTTTTTAACACTAACACCACTAATTATCTTTATATTAGGAGTATCTTTTATTTTAGTAACAAGTTCATCTTCTCCTTTAAATTCAACACCACGATGAAGAAGATAAACTGTTTTAGCGATCTTTGATAAATATAAACTTTCTGATAAAGCAGAGTTACCACTTCCTACAACAGCAACATCCTCGTTATTATATAAAGCGCCATCACAAGTAGCGCAAGTACTTACTCCTTTTCCTAAATAATCTTTTTCATTATCTAATCCCAAATACTTAGGAATTCTACCTACCGCTATAATAATATTTTTACATGTATATTCACCACTTGCAGTATACACTTTTTTTACTTCATCTTCTACATCTATTTTAGTTACTTCTTCTATTTTAAAGTCTACTTTAAGTTCATTTATCTGATTAAAAAGATGCATTGATAAATCAGGACCTGATACAGTTACATATCCTGGATAATTTTTAATTGTATCAATCTTTTGCAATTGTCCTCCCGGAGCATTTTTTTCAAACATCAATACATTAAGCCCTGCTCTTTTGGCATAAATACCTGCTGTTATACCAGCCATTCCCATTCCAATAATAATTACATCATACATTTTTACTCTCCTTTAAAATTTAATTTCTTTTTTTTCAACACCTAAGTATAAATCTTCAAATTTGCTTTTTCTAGATATGATCATTAATATAACAACGCCAATTAAGAAAAACACAATTGATACAATTTGAGCAACTTTAAAACCACCAAGCTTCAAAGCATCAGTACGCATATTTTCAATAAAAAATCTTGCGATACCATATATTATTAAATATAAAGAGGTTGGAACACCTATTTTGGTATACTTAAGTCTTCTTACAATAATAATAATTAAAAATCCAACTAAACAAGCAATCGATTCATATAAAAAAGTTGGTTCATAATAAATACCTGATATATTCATGCCTTCAATAATAAACTTTGGAAGACGAAGGCTTTGTAATCGCGCAAGGCTTGTTGGACCACCATGTGCTTCGCCATTAAAGAAATTTCCCCATCTACCTAATGCTTGAGCCAAAAATAATGCAGGCACATAAATATCTAATATTCTTAATACTTTAACATCATATTTTTTACAATATATTAATGTTGTTATAAATCCTGCGATTATTCCTCCGTGAATAGCAAGGCCACCTTCCCATATCTTAAATATTGAGAAAAAATCACCTTTATATAAATTGTAATTAAAAAGTACATAATATATTCTAGCACCTAGAAAACCCATAATAACTGTCCAAAAAAAGGCATTAAAAACAAAATCGGTTCTTATGTTAAGCTTTTTAGCCTCAAATAGTATTAATACGTAACCTATAATTACACCAATTAAAATGAAAAGGGTGTACCACCTTAAACCAAAATTACCTGCTTGAAAAACATATGGATTCATATTATCAACCTTTCGATAATATTATACCATAAACTTTTAAATATAATTAGTTTTAAAGTTTATTTGTCTAATATTTTAGTTAAATATACCCCTGTATATGATTGTTTATTTTTAGCAACCTCTTCAGGAGTTCCCTCGGCTATTTTCTTCCCACCAAGACTACCACCTTCTGGACCTAAATCAATAATATAATCAGCTGTTTTTATTACATCTAGGTTATGTTCAATTACAATAACTGTATCTCCATTATCTACTATTTTATTTAAAATATTTAATAATTTTTTAATGTCATCAACATGAAGTCCAGTTGTTGGCTCATCTAAAATAAAAATGCTTTTACCTGTCGGTTTTTTTTGAAGCTCCTTGGCAAGCTTTACTCTACCTGCTTCACCACCAGACAAAGTAACTGCATTTTGACCAAACTTAACATAAGAAAGACCTACATCATCCATTGTTTTCAATTTATGGTGAATTTTAGGAATATTTTTAAAAAACTCTAAAGCTTCCGATACTCTCATATCCAAAATATCAGAAATATTCTTGCCCTTATATTTAATTTCTAAAGTTTCTTTATTATATCTTTTGCCATTGCAAACATCACAAGGCACATATACATCAGGCAAAAAGTGCATTTCTATTTTTCTAACACCATCACCAAGACATGCTTCGCATCTTCCACCTTTAACATTAAATGAAAATTTACTTTTACCATATCCCCTTATTCTTGCTTCTTTTACATTAGTAAATAATTCTCTAATATCATCAAAAACACCAACATATGTTGATGGATTACTTCTAGGGGTTCTTCCAATAGCATCTTGAGTAATCATAACGACTTTATCAATATGACTTTCTCCTTTTATCTTTTCATAATTACCAACAGTTACTTTAGATCTATATAATTTATTTTGTAAATATTTATAAAGTATTTCATTTACTAAACTGGATTTGCCAGAACCAGATACACCAGTTACAGCAATTAATTTACCCAGTGGAAATTTAACATCTATTTTTTTTAAATTATTTTCTTTAGCGCCAATTATTTCTAAATATTTTCCATTACCTTTTCTTCTTTTATTTGGTATAGGAATTTTTAATTTACCTGATAAATATTTTCCTGTAATACTATTTTGACATTTCATAACTTCTTCTGGTAAACCAGCACAAACAACTTGCCCACCTTCATCACCAGCACCAGGTCCAATATCTACTAAAAAATCACTTTGCATCATTGTATCGCTATCATGTTCAACTACTATTAGAGTGTTACCTAAATCACGCATTTCTTTTAGTGAATCGATTAATTTTTGATTATCTCTTTGATGAAGACCAATCGAAGGTTCATCAAGAACATATAAAACACCCGAAAGTTTACTACCAATTTGTGTTGCTAATCTTATTCTTTGAGCCTCACCACCAGATAAAGTCCCTGCCGATCTATTTAAGCTTAAATATGAAAGACCTACATTATTTAAAAAACTTAATCGGGAAATAATTTCTTTTAAAACTAAACTACTTATTTCTTTTTCTTTATTTGTAAGCTTAAGATTTTCTAAAAAAATTATTAATTCTCCTATATTCATACAAGTCATATCATAAATATTCTTTTTATTTATGTAAACAGACAATACTCCATCTTGAAGTCTTGTTCCCTTGCAAGTTTCGCAAGTACTTTCTACCATATACGATGATATCCAATCTCTTATCCAAGAAGCAGTAGTCTCAAGATATCTTCTTTCTAAAGTGTTGATAAATCCTTCATAATAATCACTTTTATATCTTACATTTCCTGTTTTAGAAACATATTTAAAATCCATCTTTTCTTTTGTACCATAAAAAATAATATTTAATTTCTCTCTGGGTATTTTTTTAATAGGAATATCCATATCAATATTATAATTTTTGCATACTTCTTTAAGTTCTGTCCAATAAATATTGCCTTTATTACCAAGAGCAATTATTGCCCCTTTACTTAATGATCTTTCTTTATCTGGCACTAGTAAATCTTCACTTATTTTAAGTTTGGTTCCTATACCTTTACAATCTTCACAAGCACCATATGGTGAATTAAAAGAAAATAATCTTGGTTCAAGTTCTGGAAGATAAAAATCACATAAAGGACAAGCATATTTTTCACTCATTAATAGTTCTTTTTCATCAATTATGATTAATACTTTACCATCCGCAAGATTACACGCTGCTTCAATATCTTCGAAAATACGTGATCTTTCTTCGGGGATAACTGTTAATCTATCAATCACAATTTCAATATTATCTTTTGTATTTTTTTCTAATATTATTTCATCATTAATATTTACATAATTACCATTTACTCTTAACTTAGAATAACCCTCTTTCTTTATTTCTTCAATTTCTTCTTTATGAGTTCCTTTTTCACCATGAATAACAGGAGCTAAAATAGCTATCTTTTCACCTTCAAAAGACATTATTTTATTAGTCATTTCTTCAATAGATTGAGATGTAATAGGAATATGATGAAAAGGACAATGTGGAATACCTATTCTTGCATATAAAAGACGCAGATAATCATAAATTTCTGTAATTGTTCCTACTGTTGAACGAGGATTTTTATTAGTAGACTTTTGATCTATTGATATCGAAGGAGAAAGGCCTTCGATTGAATCAACGTCTGGCTTTTGAGTATTTCCAATAAATTGTCTTGCATAAGCTGATAAACTCTCAACATATCTTCTTTGTCCTTCAGCGTAAATTGTATCAAAAGCTAAACTAGATTTACCTGATCCAGATACACCTGTCATTACAATAAATTTGTTTTTAGGAAGGGTTATATCTATGTTTTTTAAATTGTTTTCCCTTGCACCTTTAACTATTATCTCATTCATATAAAACCTCTTGCTTTAATACTATATCATAAACTATTGCATAAAAAAAGATGCTTAAAAGCATCCAAATAAAGTTCTAATCGTGTGAAATTTCAGCGACTTTATCATTACAAAAGCTTCCTCTTGGACGAATAACACACATTTCACATACTGTATAATCTTCTTTAACATCACTAAAGTTTCTTAATAGTTTAAAACCAGCAGATACAATCGATGGTATAAAGAAAATAACTATAGCTGTTATAAACTTTATAATCATACTATTGAAGCATTTCTTAGCTTCCTTTTCATCATCAGTTATTACAGCCTTACCTAAAGTTAAAATACCAACAATAATTAATATAATTGGTAAAACTATTTTAAAGATTAATATTAAATAACCTATCAATTGCCATATTTCTACCGTTTCAGAGCAAAAACCAAGTTCAGTTCCTACTTTTTCCATAATATCCCCTCACATGTGCTGATTATAACATATAAAAGGGAAAAAAACTAGTTATTTATTAAACTAGCTTTTTAATCCTAAACCAATTCGTTATTTATCCATTAATTTACGGAATTTTACCCTTAACTTTATCAATTAAATCGCCAATTAGTGTTTTTTTCTTTCCGCTATTACATTTACTTGCATCATTTGGATTAGTAATACATTCAATGCATATTGTAGCATCTCTTTTCACATCTGAGTCAACCATACCAACGATGGCATTTATTAGAGTTGGAAGAAAAAAGATTGCTAAACCAGTGATTATTTTTTTCAAAAGACTATTCGAAGCCTTTTTAATTTCATCATCTTCATTAGCTACTAATGCTTTACCTAAACCAATTAATCCAACAATTATAAGGATAACCGGTATTAAAATTTTAAATATATTAACAATCTTTCCTGCAAATTGCCAAATAGTGTAGGTATCACCACAAAAAGAACTAACACTTGACGATTGTAAGTAATGAATACTATTACTGTTAAATAATTTTAATAAAAACATTCAAAAAAATCCTTTCTTTTTAGTAATATACCAAATCAAAATCTACACTAATATAATAATATGGATGCAAACATTGAATATATTTAATCTTCTATATGCTGTGTACAATCGGGACTATTAGGACCAGTAATGCAAGATATACATACTGATGAATCAACATCTGCATCAGTATTTACCATACCAACGATAGCATTTATTAGAGTCGGAAGGAAAAAGATAGCTAAACCAGTGATTACCTTTTTCAAAAGGCTATTAAATCCTTTCTTAATTTCCTGATCATCATCAGCTACCATTGCTTTTCCTAATGTAATTAAGCCCATAACAATAAGAATAACTGGTATTACTATTTTAAATATATTAACAATCTTTCCTGCAAATTGCCATATTTTCGCTGTATCTTCACAAAAAGCTAAAAACATATTACACACTCCTTTTTAAATATATATTATCAAATTTATTACTCCTTAGGATTATTTTGATTTTCATTTTCATTAGAATTCTCTTGATTTTTAGAATCGTTAGAGCTAGATTCTCCTTTCTTTTTGCATTTTGCACCATTATAATCAGTAATACACGCTACACATACTGTTGCCTTACCTTGAACATCTGAATCAACTATCCCTACGATAGCATTTACAAGAGTTGGAAGAAAAAATATTACTAAACCAGTAATTACTTTTTTCAAAAGGCTATTAAATCCTTTCTTAATTTCCTGATCATCATCAGCTACCATTGCTTTTCCTAATGTAATTAAGCCCATGACAATAAGAATAACCGGTATCACTATTTTAAATATATTAACAATCTTTCCTGCAAATTGCCATATTTCTATTGTCTCGCTACAAAAATCTTTCATATTACACACTCCTCTTATAACTAAATTGTAAATTAAATACTAAATAATGTCAATATTATTAACTTTTGTTTACATATTTATCCAAATATACCAAAACCTTTTTTAGGATTCGAATCCTCGATTCGAGTAAATCCTAAAGCTGCAAGTAGTTCTTTAATAGCTTTAGTATCATAAGTTTTATCATCAATACTAGGAACATTAAAGAATACTTTGCTTCCAGATTCTCTTTCAAAATCAGTAACATCACCATTACTTAATATACTTTTATTTAAAATAAGTTTCTTATTTTTTAATTTTTCAAAGATCCTATTGTCCTCCGCTACCAATCTATTTAATTGAATTCTTCCAGGTTCAATTAAATAAAGGACGTCAGTACAATAAGATTCTCCTTCTCCAGAAGCTGGTAAATCAATCAAAATTATTTCCAAATCCTTATTTTTATTTAATATATCTTTAAGTTCAAATGAAGTTGCAGAAATAATATCATCATCATTAAAATATTTAAAATCACTATTATCAATTTCAATTGCTTTTACTTTATATGCTTTTTCTAAATGCTTTTTTAGAATATATGTTAATGTTGTAGATCCAGCATGTGGAGTAAGATTTTTTATACCATATATTCTTTGACCCATAAAACTATCGCTAGGATTCTCAGAAGTGTATTGACCTGCTTTTTGATTAGACATATTAAGCTGATGGAAGCTTGCTACATCCTTATATGTATTTGGGTTATCTATTAAAAAAGATAATGCTTCAACATTTTTTGTAAAATTGTAGATTCCTAAAGAAACAAGCTGAGATAAATATAAAGGTGAATTAACTTTCGGTGAATCATCCAATAATAAAATAATTTTATTCATATCAAGAGCAACAGAAAGCTTTTGAATTGTATTTATATTCTCATACCCAGCAAGCGCTGTTATATCTAAAATCATTTTATTAAAGAAAAAGTTTTTAAATTGACTAACTAACTCATCAACGGTAAAAGTGCCATTAAGATTTTTAATGACATCTATATTTAGGTTCGATAATAATGCTTGATATTTGTTTGCAACAATTACATTCATATTTATATTTCCTTTTATTAATTATTTAATATTTTTGTCTCGCCAATATCTCTAAAAGTTAGCAATGTTTTCAAAATGGGAACGTCGATTGAATAAAAAATAACAACTCTATAATAATATCGAGTAACATCTCCATTTGTTACAGGCGTTTTTACGACGCAAAATGCAGCTGAATTTACATCAGCGGACTCACTTCCATCACGTTTATAATAAAAAACTCCAACCTTTTTCTTTTCTGCCTCTTCCATATCCAAAAGATGTTTTTGAGAATAAGTTTTAAACATTTCCTCTTCTTTCTCACAAGAACCTAATTGGTTATATTGTTTTTCAGCCATAGCTTTTACAATACTTTCAATAACCGGAGAGTTCGGATCATTAGCTGCATAACCATCATTAGCCTCTATAATAGAGACGATTTGATTTTTGACAGCAAAAGCATTTGCTCTATTCATTGCAAATGCCAATATACCTGTGAATAATAACACCATAGTAATTACGATTATATATAATTGTGTTGATCCAATACTTTCTTTCATTTATCATCATCCTTTATAGGGACACTCAAATACTGACCCATCAATAGAACACCAAACTTTACCTTTAGTATTATTATCAGCCGGTTTTGATGCACAAGTAGCTTTATCACAAGATGTTTGTGCTTTATAATTAGCTCTAATTATTGGCCATATTTGCACTAGGAAAAAAGTTATCAAAATTGCAACTACTACTGCAATAACTACTGCTGCTGATAGTTCTCCCGTCGCTTCTTTCATGTATCAATATTTATTTTCCTTCATCACAAGGACAAACAATAGTATCATTGCTTGTAGTAATTTTACCGTTGGAATCTTCTTCATAGTATTTACAAGTCATTTTATTATTATTACAACTAGTACAATCGACTGTTTGTTGACAATAAGTTTTTGCTTTAAGAGCGCTTCTCATCGAAGGCAATAGCCATACTGTAAAAATTGCAGCAACTGCTGCTATAGCAACAACAGTTATAACTGTAGTACTTAATTCTCCTGTAGCTTCTTTCATAAATCGCTTTCCTCCTATCATAAATTAATTATACAAACTTTTTTTATCTTAGTCAATTACATTCCCATTAATTGGACAACTCCAAGTAAAAGAATAATCATAACTCCAATACCCGTTGATATAAGCATTTTCATTGTCATACCCTCCATCTTATCTAAGCGCGACTTATATTTAGTTTCTCTTGCTTTTTGTTGTAAATTAGATATTGACTTAGAAAACGCAATTAATTGTTCTTGTTTTCTTTCTTGTCTTCCAATACTTAAACGATATAATAATCTCATCATTCGCATGCTATCTCTTACTGGATATGTTTTAGCAAAATCCATATAAGGCTCTATTGTATTATTTCCTGAGTTAATTGCATCAATTAACTCTTGCAAACCATCTTTAAATATACTTGGCGCATCATCAATTGATTTTGCTAAAGCGACTGGAACTGTATAATGCTGAATTAAAATTTCAATACTTTTTAAATAATGTGGTAACATTTCATTTATTTCATTAATGTGTTTTTTATAATAACTTTTTACAAAAAAATATGAAATTTTATATGCAAAATAACCAACAACAAATGATGCTAATACTTTAAGTGAATTTATATTTCCTATAAAAACAAGTAAGAAAAGCGTCGTAGTAACCACAAAATTTCTGATTCTTTTATTAAATAATATATCGGGATTAACTTTATTACCATATTTAGATTTTACCAAAAAATCCCAATCATCTTCTTTAAGTTTTCTAAATAAAGCTTCGTTATCAAGCATTAATTGATTAAAACTAATTTGTCCTGTGTAAAACATTATAAACATGATTATTGCTGCAACAAGAACTATTTCCCAAGCAAAATTTTCCATATTATTCTACCCCCACATCTTCATTATAGTATTTAACACCTTTAAGTAAAAACAAGCCATTAATTATAATTACAGCATGAAGCAATATTTGAACATACCACATTTCGATTAATTTTAAATAATTCTCTTTCTGTAACATATATTGCAAAGCGAAAATTAAACCATATAAAACTAAACCAAATCTAATAAATCTTCCATGAAAATGTTTTCTATCCATTTGATCTCTGTAAACCCCTTCAACTAAAGCATCAATATCCATCGACATGTTTTCTAAACTTTCCCCAGCATCTCTTGCACCTTCTTTTGTTATTTGATAAAAAAGTTGATGCATGTTTTTTACCATATAATAAGGATATTTTTCATTGAAATATTCAATAGAACCATCAATAGTACCATTTTCATATGACATTTCAATCATTTTATTTATATCACTTAAAACAGGGTTTTCTATTACACCAGAATCTCTTATACCTTCTAATGATTTAACAAAACTTTGAGTTGTATTAAATTCCATTATTACATTGGTACAATAGGTTTGTATTTGTTCAAAAATATATTCAGAATATACTCTTTGACATCTTAAGTAAGCTAAATAAGGTATAAACGAAACAGCAATTAGCGCATAAACTACCCCCCATATTATGCTATAGAAATAATAATATCCAACAATACCTGCAAAGCCAGCAAATATTATTATTTGTGTTAAATATTGTCTTGGTGAATATTCCTGCCCTAATTCTTTTGCTTTTTCTCTAACTACTTTAAATGAATATGGTGCATATTTATTATAAGTACTAGAAATACCCGACACAAAAAAGCGATAGACATTTTCACCGGGATTTTTTCTATATACATATATAAATATTATTAATAATAAAACTATTAAATATTCCATAATCACCTTTCTATAAAGATTCTAATATTTCCTTTTTATCAGTTGAGGCACCATCTTTATCAAACAAATTAGCATCCAAAACTTTTCCTTGAGCTCCAAAATAATTAATTAAATATTTAGTTGGATTATTAAATCCAATTGTTCCATCTAAATTTCTCTGAAATATTATGTTTGTTTTTGCTTCGTTTTTATCGTCAACATAAAATTCACATACTTCTACAATTTCTCTTTGGAATCTTTGAAGTTCTGCACTCATATATCCCTTAACGTGTACTCCCAATTGAACATAACGATGAATAGAATTTAAAAATTGTTCAATATCTTGATTACCCTCTAGCAAGGAATACATACGCATTGGTATATTGCTAGCTCTATCCGAATGAATAGTTGATATAATGTTATGCCCCGATGAAATTGAATTTCTTACTGCTGTTACTGCTTCAGCGGAACGAACTTCTGAAAGCAATATCCACTTAGGGTTTTGTCTCATACATGTTACTAAAACATCTGAATAGGAAGCAATATTGTTTGTCTTCATTGCAATTATATCTCTAAAAGGAAATATTCGTGCTAAATGAAGCTCTAATGTATCTTCAATAGTAATAATTTTTTCATTTTCTGGGGTATGTGAAGCTAAATACTTAACTAATTCCGTTTTGCCTGAACCAGTTTCTCCACTTACCATTATATTACAATGCGCATAAACACAATCTATTAAAAAGTCATGAACACTTTCTGTTACATATTTTTCATCCAATAACTTTTTTTTGTTTAACCGTATTTTTGCAGGAGTTTTTCTAATTGTACATGCTATACCATTAGTCGAAATCGATTCATGAATAAAATTAAGACGAAGTTCAGAACCTTCAGCATCCAAAAAAGGATGAGCCATGTTAAATGTGGTACCCATACAATTAGAACACTGAAAAGCAAGCTTTTCCATTAAAGCATTATTAACTTCTGGTCTTTCTACTCTGTAAATACCTTTATCTAAAGATTTAATATGAAGCTGTCCGCCATTTGAATACGAAATATCTGTTATATTATCATCATTAAGAAATTCTGTTAAAGGACCAAAATCTAACTGTGAAAATATAGCATCTTTCACATTATCACTCCCTTTTAAATAATTAAGAAATTGTTGCTGATTTAGAGTTTATATAATTCTCAAAATATTCTTTTGTTGCTACCTCACCAGATGTAGCAGTATAATTCTTGTTTCTTGGTACAGGAATTACTCTAATTCCTCCGATAAGACTTGACTTCATAAGCAATTCATAAAGTCGATCTTCAACTGCGAACAACAACATCGCTGGTGATCTATTTGCACTATCATCAAAGACATTTTGTCCCGAAGAATCTCGAACTGCAAGCACTGTTATCCCTTCAATAAATTTTCCAAAAATTACATTTCCCGTTTCATCTGTGGTATTTATGTAAAGGTCAATCTTATCACCAGGATAAATCGAATTACCATAAGTTGATTCATTATTAACAGGCAGACCATAAATTGTATAATTATCAGGTATGTTATCAAATACAGTATTTGGTAATTCCTTTTTTTCAACTACTTGTTTTTTATAAAACACTCCTCCTGCTGGTATAGAAGTACCTGTATTAACATAATAACCAATTACTTGGCTTGAGCTTACAATAATATCAGCTTTTTTTAAAAATTTACTGTTTATTTCAACATAACCAATATTTTCTTCGGTTATCTCTTGAGTTGCGGGTATTGCATTAATTGCGTATGGAACCTTAATAGGAGTCGTATCTTTTTTTACCCTATAATTATATCCAAGAAATAATATTGCAACACAAGCTATTACTCCTAAAAAGGTTACTGTATTTTTATTTCCTATCGTTCTTTTTAAACTACTAATTAAATTGCCCATTTTATTCCTCCTTTATTTAACTTTACCCTTGGTAAGAAAAATTATCTGTTTGAAGTATTCCGTCAATTCTTTCTACTAATTCAAGTGTTTCATTACCACCAGTAATATTAAACGACTCAGTTTGGCTTGATATTTTTACACCAACTTTAGGTGGAGCTTCATATATTTCATAAAACTCAATATCATATGTCGTATCTGTTGATGCAGCCTCAGCAAATCTCCTAATAAATACTTCATAAAATTTTTCTTTGTTGATTTTAACTTCGCCATATTGCCTATAGTAAGCTAAATCTACAGAATCTACTAATGCTGCTTCAGTTATTTCTTTCATCATATAATAGTTCTGAGTGTTTGTTTTTGTAAAATTCTGAATTAATAACAATACTACTGTTACAAATACTCCTAATACTACTAACCAATATGCCCAATATGCGCTTTTCATTTTATCACCCTACTTCCACGATGGACCAGCATCTGGTAGTCCATCTCTAGTTATGTCAAATGTACTTGCTGTGTATATTGAAAAATATTCATTACTCATTACTACGCTATTATAAACCTCTTTTATTATTGACATATTATAAAGCGCTGTAGTTTTAGAATTCTCTCTTGCTTGCATAATATCTAAGTCAAAATTAGATTTATATTGGGTAAACAATTCATCTAATAACGTACTATAACAAAAGATATTATCCATAATACATTTACCTGGATCATTAATCCACGTATATCCTGCAGCTTTACATGTTTCACGATCTGAAAGAGCTTTTGTAAATTTTTCCACAAAACTTTTTGTTTTGCCATTTTCAAGTTTTGCAAAATTATCTTTACTTTCTTTATGACTAAAGTCATAATCATAACACTTCAAGGTTGAGTTTCCATAGTTGCCACCTTGCTCCTGATTTATTTCCTTTAGGCGTTGAATTAAACTAGGTGTTAATGTAACCTTAAATGTATAATCCTCAACATCTTGTAAATCTTCTGTAATTTTATTAGCCTTATCTTCTAGTAACTTGTCATATTTTTTTGCTGAATCTTCTATTTTTAGTATTGTTTCACGTGCTTTGTCACTTATAATCGGATTATTATTTTTAACATCCCAGTTTGCTCCAATACTTTCTTCATTTGGCATTAAAGAAGATCTTGAAACAGTTCTGTATTTTATCTTTATACCCAATGGACCTTGAGCATACGCTGCTTTAGGATTAACACACACACCAGTACAACATATTCCTACACATGTTATTCGACATTCTGGGCAACCACATAGTTTTTGCCTACACAAAGCTTTATCAACCTTTCCATCAGGTAATAAGTAATTTTCCTTTATACAATCATCAAGCTGATATACAACCCCTGTTGATTCATCAGTACAAAATGGGCACAATTTTTCTTTACATAAATCTATTTCTGTGTCAGCAAAACCGTGCTTATCGCAATCATCTAATGAAACCTCATTTCCATCTTTATCTATACATATAATATGATCTTGGTTTACCGAATATGAACAACCATAAGCATTATCATTAAATTCTTGCTCTGGATTACATACATCTGCAGGTGCTGTTGTACTTCTTCCATCACTTATACTATTAGACTCTTCACCAAATATTCTCCCTACTTCATTTTTATCATAAAAGGTGCCAATATTGTTCAATTTTATTTTATAATAATATTTCCCTGTTGGAGTATCATATGAAACAGGCAAACCATCTACAAGCATTGCAGCACCTGTATCATTATATAATTCTATTTGACCATTAGAATTGTTTGTATAATATATTCTTTTCGTATCATACTTTCCTTTTTTAGTTTGAGTTACTTTAACAAATTTTGCAGTAGTAATATTATAACCCTTATATGATGTAGTTCTATTAGCATTACTTGAAGCACTTTTACAACTATAATCATCATTAATATCATCAAAACAATATGTTTGTTCTATTCCATGATCTATAGACTCTGCAGAAATATATTTATTATCATCAGCCTTTAATAAAGACATAAACTTTTTACCACCGCTCTTACAAGATTCACCATATTCATACGTTAAATCTGGTTCAAACGTATAGTTAAAGTTCCACCCATTCGAACTAGGAATACAACTATTATACATATTAACTTCTTTTTGCCTGCATTCATCAGTAGTACAAGCATCAAATCTAGTTTTAAATTGTTCAATATCTAATTCAGTTGTATAACAAGATTGAGTGCCTTTTATAGCTATTGGAATATCAAAATACCTTCCATTATAAGTTTGTCTTTTGTATGGTAAGGTAAAATCAACATCCTCTTTACAATAAACACTACAATATTCATTATTATCAAGAACAGGGTCTTTTAATGCATAAGAGTTATTCTTTTTATCTTCATTTTCTAAAATACACTCTTTAATATTTAAATTGCCTTTTCTATCGTAGCCTTCTTTATAAGACCTGGTAATAGTACCATTAGAATTATTAGCATTATCTTCACATACTAAAGGTACATCCAATTTAGAATCGCAAGTAGTACTTTGTTGACAAAGATTAACATTAGTTTTAAATGTTTTCTTGCCTTTCATCCAACCACCATCGACCATAATTACAGATGTAAATCCTTGAGTATTACCACTACCACCACAGTAAAATACTCTATTATACTTTGGATATTCGTATGTTGCATCAATCCAAATTCTATTATTACAATCCTTTTTCTTCCTTAAATCAGCTGGAGTTTTTATTTTAATAGCAACATAAAAAGTTAACGACTGAACTCTATCTTTTCTTACAATAGCGTCAGGAAATAATTCAAAAACATTATCACCATATGTATAACTTTGATAATCGTTGATATCCTCTGAGTAGCTGCTAGATATCCATATCGACTCAATAGATGACTTTGACTTTTTCTTTTTCATAGTCAATATTCTTGATCTACTTATTTTAAAGCTTGTTTTATCTTCGACTTCGGCTTCAATTGCATCAGCTATTGGATCTTTTTCTTGATCTTTCTCAGTATCTTTCTCTTCATCATCTACCCATAGATTTTCATCAACAGTTTCCCACTCTTGCCTTCCATATTCTGGAGGTACTGGGTCCTCATTTTCATGATCTCCTGCTATGCCATATAATTCTTCATCTGTTAAATCATCTTCCTCGTCAAATAAACCATCCTCTTTTACAGGTGTTACATCCTTAAAATTAGTAAGTTCAAACTTAAGAAACACTTCTTTACGATTTATTTCCGCAGAATCAATTACACCTAAATTACTAACCTTTACCTTTGGTTTAATCTTTACTGTTGAACACTTATCACCAGCAAAATTTGTATCACGACAATCTTTTACAAACTCAATAAGTTTTTTAGCACAATCTCTTATTAATACAGCACCTGGATTTTTACTTGCTCTTGCTCTTGGATTTATTGATGCTTTATCAGGATCCCTATATAATCCTCTAAATATATTGTTTGCACCTCTGTGAATTCTTCCAGGATTACAGCGCCCATTTGCACCACCTCCTGTACCACAGTGAATTGCTCTTAAAGCAATAGATTTTACTTGATATGATTTACTATAGGATATTTTTTCAACCCCACAAACTTCTTTTAAATTAGCACTAGCAGCAAGATAGATCTGCTTATAATATGATCTTTCGAGTTGTTTTGCTGTAAGCTCAGTGCTACAACTGCTTTTTTTATTACTTGGAGACTGAGCATCTAAACACCATGAAGGTTTTTGTTTCGAACCATAACGACGCCCATAACTATAAGTTGATCCTTTATATTCAACAAGATATGCTAACACATTACTTGTGTTAACAAAGAACGTTATTAAAATCAAAAAAAGAATTAAGATTTTATTTTGTTTTTTCATTTTTCTTACTCCTTAAAACTAAAGCAACAATTAAAATAATAATTACGCCTCCACCGATTAACGCTAGAGGAATTACTAAATTTTTATTTTCTACTAACTCAGGTATTTTATTTACCTTTGTATCTTTTACTATAGCTCTTTCTACATCATCGTAATCTATTTCACTTAAAAAAGTAAACTTTTCACACTCAGGTAAATGTTCATAATCAACACACAAGCCACTACCAGAAAGATCATTAAATCTAGGTATATTCTTATAAAGGACTTTTATTAATTCTCCAGGGCAATTTGTTTCATTTGAAGTCCTAATTTCAACTTTATATTGTTTAAGAGTTTCTGCCTCAAGTTCAGTAAAAGAAATTATCCCATCTTTTGCATTGCTACCATAATAATACCTTTCGGCATCATCTAAGCTATACGTTGCATCCTCATCGATGCCACCTGCTGTTAATATAAATCTTTCCACTTTAAAATCAAACTTGCTATTAACATTTAATATAGATATATCAATAGTAGGTACTTCGATGCTCCAACTAAGTCTTGGAGGATAATCACACCAATTATCTGTTTCATCACAAATTTTGTTAATTATTTGATAATTTAATTTAATATATGAAGCTTCTTTATTTAAATCCGCTTTTTCTTTATAGTCACATGCTGCAAAAACAGGTTTTAAACCTATTATTAATACTGCAAACATGAATAATAACTTTTTTATAGTCTTCAATATTTAAACACTCTCCTATCATCTTGATTTTATCATAGTAAACTTCGTTTTTCAACTGAAAAAATAATAAATGTCAAATTTTTTTGAAAATGTCAGTTAGAAATTTTTTGAAAATGTCAGTAGGCACTCTTTTAAAATATCTTATTAGGGTTCCATTTAGCCCAAGGAGAGTTAACAGTTTTATTAGTTTTAGATA
>JAAZKW010000015.1 GCA_012799635.1 Mollicutes bacterium | reverse complement strand
TATTAGAAAGCGGTACTATTCCAAGTTCATAACTTGCTTCTTTTGACATTTGATTTGTTACTTGAAAGGTCATTTTAAACATATCCGAAGATAATGCTTTACCATCTGATATGGGAGATGATTTATCTCTAGTTAACTCGATCCTTGTTTCATTTTCTAAGATTAAATTTCCTTCAATAGCTACTGCTACTTCAGTTGGATTATTGGTTACATTAGCTTGAAAATAAGCATAAGAAATAGCTAATGATAATGATATCACTAGCAATATTACAATTATTAATAACAATATCTTTCTTTTCTTATTCATCATTTTAACCCGACACTGAGGTAAATATTAAACTCCCTGAAAATCTTTTGTCATGATTTTCTTTTTGATTATGACTTAAATTTAATAATGATACTTCAGCTAAATAGTCATGAACCGTTTCGATACCATTAGCACTTGATATTTTAACACGCGTATATAAGTTTTCTGAAGTAGTATTTTCGGTTATATTTTTAGATAACTCTGGAATATAACAAACATTATTCTCATAGATTGCTTTTTTCACATAACCATCACAAGTAATTGGATTAGTTATTGCAAGAGTATTTCTGTTAATACATCTTGAAATGTTAGAACACTCTACGCTACTTTTATTAGTTCCTTTATATATAAATAATGTTAATTCTGGAATTTCTTCAACAGTCCAAAAATGACTGTTATTTTCACAATCAACTCTATTATCATAAGGTTGCACGATACCACTGCCATTTTTACATACTCCTGAAGAATATACTAAATCATTACTGTTTATTAAAAGTCTTACATCATAAAAACGCTGTATTTCTGGTCCATTTACATAAAAAGACGTCTTAAATGTTATATGTTTGGATGCCGCTTTACCAATATCAGCTATATTTAAATTTTCTCCATCAACATATAAATTTAAATCATCACTTACATTAAATGTTAAATCTCCTTGATAACTAGCATTAGTCTTTAATGTTGTAGCAATCTTTTTTTCTCTACTAATATTATAAGAAAAATAGGCAAATGATGCTCCTACTAATACTACTAGCATTGTTATGATAGCAACAAAAACTAAATAAAGATTTTGTTGCTCTTCTTTTGTTTTTTTCATGATAAGTCTCCTATTAAGATAATATCATTTATCATCCTTTTATTCAATTGTAAAATATTTTCTTAATATGTATCTAACACTTTATTTAAATCTTCTTCAAAGTTTGAATATAAGATATAATTATCAAATCCTTGTTCTAAATAATGTTTGGCTAAATTTTCTTTATTCTTATCGACTATTATAATTATTGGGGTTTTAAAATCTTCTAACTTTTGCAATTCTCTTAAAATACTTATACCATTTATTCCTTTTAATTCATCTCCGATTATTATATAGTCATATTCTCTTTTACTTTTAATTCTATCTATTAAATCATTACCATCTAATAAATAAGAATATGTTATTTTGCGTTCCTTTACTTTGTTTTTTAATATTTCTTCAATATCTTTATCTTGATTGACTATTATGATATTTTTATGCTCTTTTCCAATATTTTCATAGATATTTGATTTTTGATAATCTTTAATATCGGCTATCTTTTGATCT
>JAAZKW010000001.1 GCA_012799635.1 Mollicutes bacterium | reverse complement strand
TTGTTCTTTCATAGTTAATATTATATTTCCTTTCATTATTTTCTTCCTTTCTAGGAAGATTATATTATATAAGACTGACATTTTCAAAAAACTAACTATACTGACATTATCATAAAACTATTACAATGTTCAAATAACTTATAGACACTATATTTTGAAAATGATATAATTTATACAATATAAAACTTATATGAAGGGATTAGATAAATTGAGTAAAAAGGATTTGGAAAAAACCAAAGAATTTAAAATTAAAAACAGTAAATTTGTAAAAAAAAGTACAAAGTCAAGATGTAAATTAAGTATTTTTTTATATTATTTTATAACTATTATTTATTTAGAAATAATTTTAAAAGTATTACTTGGTAATTTAACTATGAGACTTTCAATAATCAGCTCAGTTTTATATATAATAGCATTTTCACTTTTTTTAACAGCAATTACTAAAATATTTAATAGAAAAATTAATAAAGTTATCTTTATCTTTTTTATGTTTGTAATATGTATATGGTATGGTGCTCAGTTTGTTGTTAAAGATTTTTTAAGTTTTTATATATCATTTTCTGTATTACAAATATCTGATCAAGTAAACGGTTTTATGGACATTGCCTTTGTTGAAATATTTAAAAGATGGTGGCAAATTCTTATAATGTTAATGCCATTTATCGGAGGGTTATTTCTAACTAAAAAATTTAATTTTAATCGTTTTAAACTTAAAAAAGGATTGTTAATTTTTATAATGATAATATTATTTTGGGGATTAAATAAATTAAGTTTATTTATTGATAAAGATGATCCAAATTCAGCATATAATTTGACATATACATTTAATAATCCCGAACTTACTTTTGAAAGATTGGGAATAATTAATGGTAGCCTTCTTGATTTTAAAAGAGCTATCTTTGGCTTTAAAGAGAAAATTGTTATTAATAAAGATATAAAACCTAAAAAAAGCGAGTCTATTACTATATATAAGTACAATAACTTAGATATTGATTTTGATAAGTTAATTAATGAAACTAAAGATTTCACGGTTAAAAGCATGTCAGAGTATTTTAAAAATGAAGAAGGTACTAAACAAAATAAATATACAGGAATGTTTAAAGGGAAAAATCTTATAATGTTTATGGCAGAAAGTTTTAATGAAATTGCTGTAGATGAAAAAAGAACGCCAACATTATATAAACTTATCAATAATGGCTTTGTATTTAAAAACTTTTATACTCCAACAATATTTAGTACTATTGGAGGGGAAATGCAAGAAGTAACAGGGCTTTATCCAACTGCTTTTCCGGAATTTAAACTAGGAACAACTTATTATCCTATGGGTCTTGCAACGGTATTTAAAGATTTAGGCTATAAAACATATGCTTTTCATAATCATTCATATGTTTTTCAAAATCGCAATCTTTATTTAAAAGCGGTAGGCTTTGATAACTTTGTTGGTTGTTATAATGGTCTTGAGAAAAAAATAAATTGTAATCTTTGGCCAGAAAGTGATGTTGAATTAATTGAGGCAACAATTGATGATATTATTAATGCCGAAAGTCCATTTTTTACTTATTACGTAACTGTATCAGGACATGGCGGTTATTCTTGGGGTGGTAATATGATGAGTCGTAAAAATAAAGAGGCATATGAGGCATTTGGATATAGTTATTCTGATGCTGTAGCAAGCTATCTTGCTTCACAAATGGAACTTGATAAGGCACTAGAGATATTACTTAACAAACTAGAAGAAAAGGGTGTTTTAGATGATACTGTAATAGCTCTTGTAGGAGATCACTATCCTTATACACTTTCTTTAGATGAAATTAATGAGGTTTCTAGTTATAAGAAAGATGAAGTAATCGAAATTAATCGTAGTAATTTTATTTTATATAATTCTAAGATGGATAAGATAGAAGTAGAAAAAGTAGGAAGTCAAATAGATGTAATTCCAACTTTATATAATCTATTTAATACAAAATATGATTCAAGATTAATTATAGGCAAGGATATTTTATCTGAAGAAGAAGGTCTTGCTATGTTTGGTAATCGTTCGTGGGTAAGTGATAAAGGAAAATATTATACTGCATCGGGAGAATTTATTCCAAATGAAAAAGCAAAAGTGACAGATGATTATGTAACAAAGACGATTCAAAAAGTAAATAATAAAATTAATATTAGTGGAAATATTATTTATAAAAATTATTATAAAATAGTTTGGAATTATCTTAAAACAAGTGATTATAATGTAGTTAATGTACTGGAAAAAGAAGAAGTAACATAACTTCTTTCATAAGAAATAGATTTTGTAATCATTAATATTTTTAAGAATCTTAGATTTGAAATTATTCTGTTGTGAGCAAAATATATTAATAAAATCCCTTTGTCAAATTTTTAAAAAACCAACTATACTGACATTATCATAAAACTATTACATAAAACACTTTTTCTCTTGACTTTTTTTTCAATTCCCATTAGTATAATTATTTGTTAGGAGTGCAATATGGAAGCTAAAATAACGGATATAGGACGTGGTCTTAGAAATGACATTCTTAGTCAAAATGAAATTGAAGAGAATTATAAAATCCTTGACAAAATATATGGGGATAAAAATTACATTGATGTTTTTCACTTTGATAATATACAGTTTCATCTTTTACTTCAATATAATGAACATAACGTTAACAAGGGTTTTAATACTTTAGTTGCTAATAGTTTTTCTGAAATTGAAAGTAAAATGATAACAAGAACTTTAGTGATTTGTGGTTATCCAAATGAAATAGTTCAAGAAATTTCCAAGTATTTATCTAGCAAAATAACAGTTATTAGTTGGGAAAAAGCTTGGCGTGAAAATGAATTTTCTAGAGGAAGAAGATGATTTAATTACTAAAAGATAAAGGAGAAAGTATAATTTTTCTCCTTTAATTTTGGGTGAAAAAGTTTATAACACATAAAGAAAGTGAGAGGAAGATTGGATAGTAGGGAATATGATAGAAAATAGCCCTGTCAATAGTTTGGGAAAATGTCCCAAATAAATTTCAATATAAGCGAGAAAATTTATTCCAATTTCCTTATTGACAATAGGGACCCCGTTTAAATTATTTGATAAAATGCAACACAATTAAAAATT